>JAMFRU010000088.1 GCA_026224875.1 Acidocella sp. | reverse complement strand
GGCTCGCCTGGCGTGTTCGTGAAGGTCGAGGACACGATCCGCTCGTTCAAGGGCATTGTCGCCGGCGATTATGACCATCTGCCGGAATCCGCCTTCTACATGGTCGGCACCATCGAGGATGCGGTGGCCAAGGCCGATGCGATGGCGGCGAAGGCCTGAGAATGACGATCTCCCTGGAAATCATCAGCCCCGAAAAACTGCTGCTGAAGCGTGACGTTGATATGGTCGTCATCCCCGGTACGGATGGCGATATCGGCGTGCTGCCGGGGCATTCCAAGCTGATCACGGGGTTGCGCGGCGGGCTCGTGGATATTTATGAGGGCGGCAATATTTCCGGGCGCTATTTCGTATCCGGCGGGTTTGCCGAGGTTACCGAATCCCGCTGCGCGGTGCTGGCCGATGCGATCATCCCGCAGGAAGAGCTGGATGCCGGTGTGGCGCAGGCCGCCGTGACGGAAGCGAAGGCGGCTTATGACGCGGTGGATATCAATGACACCACGGCGTATCGCGAGGCGTCCGATAATCTGATTTCGGCGCAGGCAATGCTGGATTCCGTGACACCGCATGCGGGGTGAGGCTGGTTAGGTTTTCGTAAAGAGGCGCTCTTCGGAGCGCCTTTTTTGTTGGGTGCGTGGAGCGTATAGGGTGGATTAGCGCAAGCGCATCCGCCATCTTTCGCGACAGAGCCCCGGGGGGGGAGGCCATTTGCAGGCACGAAGTGGCGGATTGCGCTTATCTGCCCTGCGGTCTCTGCTATTTTAAATAGCTTCAATTATCGTCAACTCGGTTGAACGGTTTTACGAAAATTAGATCGTTGCCGGTCCATTCCCAACGTTCATCCTCATGGTATTCTTTGCCTGATGAGGTCACCTGATCGATACCGGTAAAAATCACTGCCGGACGGCCGGCGGTTTTTGAGGCGGGTGCGAATTCAACGCCCTCCCCGCAGAGCATGGTTCCGCCAAAAATTGGCCGCTTTCCGTTTGAGCCCACTGGCCCGAGGATCGCGAATTGGAAGTCACCACAACTCCCTGTCGATGGGATCATGATGGCCAGCAAGTCGGCATTCTGGGCGAGGGGGAAGGCCGAAGCTTGAGCGTTCTTGCACGCGGATTCTATAAGATCATTGCCGGAATCGCTGTTGCCATCTGGGTTTGGTTCGCCGCATCCCCAGAGCGTCCTGAGTTCGGTTGTAAGAATAATTCTATCTGTTTGGCTGAAGGTATTTATGGGCATCCAACGCGGTTCGGGCGCGCTGTTTTGGGCAAAGCTCGGCCAAATGGCGGACAGACTGACGAAGGCCACAAAACCAGCGATGGCTCCGATGCGGGGCATAATGCTTCCTTGGTATGAATTACGAGAGACTTAAGGGGGCTGGACAATCGTATACATGGAATCTGCGAATCGCTACTTGTGTTTGAAGCAACTAAGAGATGTTTCTCCGGCCGAGGATTATAACCCGCATGGCGTTATCGATAATGTTGTTGTCCGGCTCTAGGCGGCCAGTGGTGACGAGGCCTCTTACGCCTTCCGTAAAAACTCCTGCTTCAGCATAAACCCACCATGCTCCACCGCATGGTCGCCCCCACCCATCACGCGGATGTTTTTCAGCTTGGTCCTAACCTTCAGTGTGGTGGAAGATCCCTTCACCTTGAGGTCCTTGATCAGCACCACGGTATCGCCACTCGCCAGCACATTGCCGTTGGCATCGACCACCACCTCCTCGGCCTCCACCACCTCGGCGGCCCATTCATGGCCGCAGGTGTTGCAGACGTAATTGGCGGCCTGGATGTGGACGTCGTCGAGCGTGCATTGCGGGCAGGGGATACTCATGCCTCCTGCCTTAAGCGGCGTGTCGCTAAACGGCAATAAAGGGTTGCACGCGCTATAAAACTACTATATTGATAGTTTATATAGTATTTAAGGTGCCGGTTTATGCAGATCAGCTCTCCTTTTGCCTCCCAGTCCACCCGCCAATCCGCCACGGATGCCGTGGTGCCCGCGGGTCAGGCCACGGATATGGAACGTTTGGCTTTGGCCCTGCTGTCCTGCGCCGAAAAATGCGAAATCGAGGCCGGGCTGACACTGCATATTACCCCCGCGCTCTCGGTGGAGGCGCTCGCCGGGCTGGCTGGGCTGGGCGATTACAGCACCGCGCTGCTGCTGGATTATCTGCTTGAGGCCGGCTTCGTTGCCCGCCGCCGCCAGAGGTTTATAGTGGCCCAGCCGGAGGCTTTGTACCGCCTCGCTTTAGGTGCCGCACCTCAGTAAAGCGCCTCTAGCCGAGGCGCCGCCGCCTCGGTACAGTCGCCGCCATGGCTGATTTAACCCCCTGTCCCTGCGGTTCCGGTTTGCGGCGCGTGCGTTGCTGCGCGCTGGATTTCAACGCGTTGTCGCCGCCCGAGGCGACCAACGCGCTGGCCCCGATGCTGGTGCAGGCCGAGGCGGCGTTGCAGGCGGGCGATGTTACCACGGCCGAGAATAATGTGCGGCATATGCTGGAGCTCTCGCCCGGGCGTGAGGATGCGCTGCTGTTCCTCTACCGGACGAGCCGGCAGGCGCAGAAATTTCAGGCCGCCGAGGCGCTCATCCGCCGCGTGGTGACGCTGAATCCGAATAATTTTTGGGCGACCAACGAGCTGACACTGATGCTGCTCAACAAGGGCCAGCTCGGTGAGGCGGAAGTGCATGCGCGCAACGCCATCCGTATCGCCCCGCAGAACGCGCAGGCGCATAATCTCATGGGCCTGGTGCTGACCGAGGCCAACCGGCCGCTCATCGGCGAATACCATTACCGCCGCGTGCTGGAACTGGCCGAGGGCGAGGAGCCGATTACGCTGGCCAACCTCGCCTGGAACCTCAAAAACCAGGGGCGTATCGATGAGGCCCGCGCGCTGTATCAGCGTTCTATAACGCTAAAACCAGATGTGCTGCAGACCGTGCTCGGCTACGCCAAAATGGAAGAGGCTGACCGCAAGTTTGACCGGGCGCTGGAGCTGCTGGACGAGGCGGAAAAACTGCTGCCCGATAACCCTTCCGTGCAGCTCACGCGCGCCACCGTGCTCTCGCGCCAGAAAAAACGCGAGCAGGCGCTGGCGATTCTGCACGAGCCGGAAGATGGAAAGATCAAGCTGGGGCCTGCGGAAATGTCCGAGAAGGGGCGGCTGCTGGACCAGATGGGGCGGTTCGACGAGGCGTTCACCTGTTTCGACCTGGCCAAGAAACGTTCCGTGGAAATGGGCGCGCGCACCTATATGGCTGATGCCGCGGGCGAGATGGCGGCGCGGCTGAAAGGCTTCTTCACGGAACGCCGGCTCAAAACCCTACCGCGCGCCGAATTGCGCCCGGGCAGCCCGCAGCCGGTGTTCATTGTCGGCTTTCCGCGTTCAGGCACCACGCTCATCGAGCAGACGCTGACCGTGCATCCGCAAATCTCGGCCGGTGACGAGCTGCCCTATATCAACGACATCACGCAGATCATGCCGCGTCTGCTGGCGAGCCCGCTGGCCTACCCGGAAGCACTGGCGGAGTTGTGGATGGGCGATCAGCGCGACGGGTTGAACGAGTTGCGCGATTATTACCTCAACCGCGCCGC
Source organism: Acidocella sp. (assembly GCA_026224875.1). Classification (GTDB taxonomy): domain Bacteria; phylum Pseudomonadota; class Alphaproteobacteria; order Acetobacterales; family Acetobacteraceae; genus Acidocella. Next base: position 17,701 of record JAMFRU010000088.1, on the reverse strand, counting down.
CAAAGCTGGAATCTTTAAAGAGGGCGCAGGGTTTTTTACCGATAAGATGCCGCTCAACGAGACGCATCTCGGGCTCATTTCGTTGCTGTTTCCGCAATCGCCGATCATCCATGTCATCCGCCACCCGCTGGACGTTTTATTGTCGGTCTATTCCAACCATCTCACGCATGGCTATTTTTGCGCGGCGCAATTGGAGACGATCGCGCAGCATTACAACCTGGTGGCGGATCTCATCCTGCATTACCGCACCAATGTGAACATGCGCTACCTGCCGGTGCGCTACGAGGATGTGGTGGTGGACCAGGAAAACAACGTCCGCAAAATCCTCGATTTCATCGGCGTGGAATTCGATCCGCGCTGCCTCTCGTTTGAGAAGAACACGCGCTATGCCCGTACCGCGAGCTACGCGCAGGTGACCGAGAAACTCTACGACCGTTCGCGCTACCGCTACCGGCCGTATATTAAAAACCTGGAGCCGGTGCTGGAGGTTTTGCGCCCGGTGATCGAGCGTCTAGGCTATGTCATAGACCGGCCGGACGCGCTGGCGGCGGAATAGGCCGCTTAGGGAGAACGAAAATGTTCAGACAGCCATTTACCGTTGCGGTGCTTATTTCCTTTTTCGGGGTTATCCCGTTTTTGGCCCTGGGGGCGACCGTACTGCTCTCGCCGGTGGAAGCGCCGTCGGCGATTGAGGCGTTGATCGCCTACGGCGCGGTGGTGTTGTCCTTCATCGGCGCCGTGCATTGGGGGTTTGCCCTGCGCGATACCGCGCACCCGGTAAACGGCGTGCCGCTGGCGCCGGCGGTGCTGGGGGCGGAGCGGGAGCTTCTTATCTTCGGCATCATCCCCGCCGTCATCGCCTGGGCCTCACTCTCGGTAATGCTGCATTTTCACCTGCCGGCGCTGGCGTTGTTCATGCTGCTGGTGGGTTTTTTCATCACCATTGTGGTGGAGACAATCGGGCGCGGCCGCGGCGTGGTGGCGGCAAATTACCTGTTCCTGCGTTGGGCCGTTTCCGTGGTGGTGCTGGTGGTGCTGCTGGCCGTGCTGGGCGCTGTGTTGATGGGGATACGGGTAGGCTAACCCGTAAACCCGGCGTCTTCTATCGCCTTGCCGAAATCGGCAGCGCTCGCCGTGTCGATGCTCACATGCTTGCTGGCGAGGTCGGCGGCAACCGAGGCTCCGGCATCCAGTCGATGCACGGCTTCGGTGATGGCGCGCACACAGGCGCCGCAATCCATATCGGGTATTTTGAACAGCAAATTCTGGGTCATGTTGTGCTCCTGAGGGGTATGTAAGGTTTGCCCCCATGGGAAGGTCAAGCCGCCTCTAGCTTCAAATCGTGTCTCTGGTTGAATTGCCGCATCGGGTGGGAAGCGGAATTACCGCATCCAGGCAATAATAGACGGAAATGAACACTCGCGTCCTGGCGAGGTGCCACGAGCCGTAGAGTAGAGCTAGGATTCAACGCCAGCTTGAATAAGCCCGATTCCGATGCGACAATAAAAAGAATGTCAGAGAGCACCGCTAACGCCGCACCATGTGGTCAATGCAGTAGGCCCGCTATTGCTGCCGTCGGCGGGGCGGCCCTATGCGTCGACTGCTATTACAGGTTTGAGGTTGCTCGAACGCTAAGCTTCCGCATCGCTGCGATCGGCATGAACCATGCAGCGGCGGAGATTGACGCCGTTACCGGTTTACGAAATTTTACTCCCCGGATTCAGGTGCCAGATATACCCAGAGGGCCAGTCATCTTGAACAATATTAAAGTTGATAACAGCGTCGTTGGCTCCATCAACACTGGTAACGTCCAATCCATTGACGTGAGCGTTACCGTGCTTAAGGAGGCCGGTAAGGGCAAAATCAGCGACGCCTTAAAGGCACTGGCTGAGGCCATCGCCAACAGCCACGCAATTACCGCAGCAGACAAAGACTCGATGCTCGATCAGGTTGCATTTCTGAGCGAACAAGCCGTGGCGGCAGCAAAGGATCGGCGGCCAGGCATGATCCAAGCAGCTTTTGCGTCAATCACTCAAGGGGCTACCGCAGTCTCCGCAATTGCAACGGCCTGGGTAGTTGCAGAGCCTTTGCTGAAGGCCTGCTTTGGGAACTAGCTTGGGTCAGTTTCAGCAGCTTGTCGTTGTCGTCTGTTTAGTGTGAGCTGGGCTGCTCACGGCGAACATGGTCGGAAACGGAAATTTAAACCGAGGCGTTACCGGCCCCTCCTGCCCAACCCTTGACCTTCCCATGATGGGAACCCATGTCTAGCCCATGGACCAGGGCATTCTACCAGACCGGACAATCGATCTCGCCATTGGCGGGATGACTTGTGCCAGTTGCGTGGCGCGGGTGGAGAAGGTTTTGCGCCGTGTACCGGGGGTGGGGCAGGTGTCGGTTAATCTGGCCACGGAGCAGGCGCATGTGCGCGCCGGGCCGGGGGCCACCGACGCCGCGTTGATCGAAGCGGTGCAAAAAGGCGGCTACAGCGCGGCCCTTGCGGCGGCAGCAAAGCCGAAAAGTGACCGGCGCGAGGGGTTGACCCTGGCGGCGGGCTTCGTGCTGGGTGCGCCCGTGCTGGCGGGCATGCTGCTGCCCGTGCCGCCTGTGGTGCAACTGATCCTGGCAACAATCATCCAGGCTTGGCTCGGGGCGCGGTTTTACAAAGGCGGGTTCGCCGCCTTACGCGCCGGGGGCGGCAGCATGGACGTGCTGGTAGCACTCGGCACAACCGCCGCCTGGGGCCTCTCCGTCTGGGATTTTTACGCCGGCGGCCCGCTGTATTTCGAATCCGCGGTGGCGATTATCCTGCTCGTGCGTCTCGGAAAATTCTTGGAATTCCGGGCCAAGCGCGAGGCGGCCTCGGCGATTGCCGCTTTGCATCAGTTGCGGCCGGAGCACGCGCATCTGGCCACCGGCGGCGATGTGCCGGTGGCGACACTGCAGCCCGGCGTAACAATAGAATTGCGCCCTGGCGAGCGCGTGCCGGTGGATGGAGAAATCCTCGAAGGCGCCGGCAGTGTGGATGAAAGCCCGGTGACCGGCGAGGCACTCCCTGTACCGCGCGGGGTAGGGGCCAAACTACTGGCCGGCACGCTGAACCTGGATGGCGTGTTTTCCCTGCGCGTAACCTCCGCACCGGGCGAAAGTTTTCTGGACCGCATGGCCCGGCTCATCGAAGCGGCGCAGGCGGAAAAACCACAGGTGCAGCGTCTGGCGGACAGGGTAGCAGAAGTGTTCGTGCCCGCCGTGCTGGTGGTGGCACTTATCACCTTCGCCGGCTGGCTGCTGCATGGCGCGGCTTTACCGGTCGCCATCATCAACGCCGTCTCCGTGCTCGTCATCGCCTGCCCCTGCGCCTTGGGCCTGGCCACCCCCGCCGCCATTCTGGCCGGCACCGGGGTGGGCGCCAAAAACGGCATATTGTTTCGCAATGCCGATGCCCTTCAGGCCGCAGCCCATATCGACACATTCGTGTTCGACAAGACCGGCACGCTGACCACCGGCACGCCGCAAATTTCCCATGTGACGGTGCTGGGCGCCATGCCGGCAGCGCAAGCGCGGGAGATTGCCGCCGCTTTGGCCGCGCGCGACACCCACCCCTTAAGCGCCGCCCTGCGCCTGCCAGGCGTGGCCCCGGCCGAGCAAACGCAAGCACTCCCAGGCAAAGGCATACGCGGCATAGTGGGCGGCCGGACCTATCTGCTGGGCTCCGCCGCCCTGGTTCCGGGCGTCAACACCCCGGAGGATGGCGCCAGCTGGTCATACCTCTCGGAAGAAGGCGGCGCCCCGCTCGCCGGCTTCGCCTTTACCGACACGCTCCGCCCCGATGCGCAGGAGGCCGTCACCAGGCTCCAGGCAAAAGGCCTGCGCGTGCTGCTGCTCACCGGAGACCGCCGCGAGGCAGCCGCGGCTTTGGGCCTCGGCATCGACATCATCGCCGGCGCCACCCCGGACAAAAAACTCGACACGATCCGCGATTTACGCGCCGCCGGAAGCCGCGTGGCCATGCTGGGCGACGGCATCAACGACGCCGCGGCACTCGCCGCCGCCAATGTGGGCCTCGCCATGGGCAGCGGCGCGGATACCGCCATCGAGGCCGCGGATATCTCGCTTCTGCGTCCCTCGCCGCTGCTCGCCGTGGCAGCACTCGATCTGGCGGGCAAAACCTGGGCGGTGCTAGCCCAAGGCCTGTTCTGGGCCATGATCTATAATCTCATCGGCATTCCCGCCGCCGCGTTTGGTTTCCTCAACCCCATGCTCGCCGGTGCGGCCATGGCAGCCTCCTCGCTTTGCGTGCTTGGCAATGCGCTGCGCCTGCGCCATTGGAGATACGCATGACTTTGGCAACAACCGCATTGGTAACAATCGCCCAGGCTTCGGCCACAACCGGCGTCTCGGCCAAAATGATCCGCCATTACGAGAGCGTCGGGCTGATCAAACCGCCGGTGCGCACGGAAAACCGCTACCGTCATTATGCCGAGTCTGACCTGCATGATCTGGGCTTCATCCGCCGTGCCAGGGACCTCGGATTCTCCTTCGAGGACATCCGCCAATTGCTGGATTTATGGCGCAACAAGGGCCGCAGCTCGGCCGAAGTTAAGGCAATTGCCTTGCGCCATATCAAGGAGTTGGATGAGAAAGCCTCTGCCTTGGCGGCCATGAGCCGGACACTGCAAACACTGGCCGCCAGCTGCCATGGTGACAAGCGGCCCGATTGCCCGATTCTGGAGGCGCTGGACAGGCCGGTGCTTACGTCCCCAAGCGCGCCCCTGCGCGGCAATCCTTGACTTTCCGGGCTGGTTTGCCGATACGGGGCGCGTTGAAGCTGGCGCGAGCTGCGCTAGGCGCGTTTAAACGCGCCACACCACATGAACGGGTCCCATTTTTGTCTGAACATAGCGAAGCCGAGAACGCCGGAACGCCGGTAGAAGAACAGGCGCTGAGCCCAGCGGAAAGCGCTGCCCCGGAAACGGAGGTGCCGCCGCACCCTGAAGCCGACGCTGAGCCGGAAGCGGCTGCCGAAGTTGAAGCTCCGGAAGAAGAACCGGTTGAAGACGGTTTTGCGCCGCTTGGCCTCTCCGCGCCGATTTTGCGCGCGCTGCACGACAAGGGCTATCTGCGCCCCACGCCCATCCAGGAGCAGGCCATTCCCGCCGTGCTGCAGGGCCAGGATGTGCTCGGCTGCGCCCAGACCGGCACCGGCAAAACGGCAAGCTTCACCCTGCCGATGCTCGATATTCTCTCCGGCTCCCGGGCCCGGGCGCGCATGCCGCGCTCGCTCATCCTCGAGCCGACGCGTGAGCTGGCCCTGCAGGTCGCCGAAAATTTCGTCCTCTACGGCAAGCATCTCAAGCTCAACCATGCGCTGCTCATCGGCGGCGAGAGCATGTCCGACCAGAAGGACGCGCTGAGCAAGGGTGCGGACGTGCTGATCGCCACACCTGGCCGGTTGATCGACCTGTTCGAGCGCGGCGGGCTGCTGCTCACCGATGTGCGGGTGCTGGTGATCGACGAAGCCGACCGTATGTTGGACATGGGCTTTATCCCGGATATCGAGCGTATCGTCGCGATGCTGCCGCGCAAGCGCCAGACATTGTTCTTCTCGGCCACCATGGCGCCGGAAATCCGCCGCCTGGCCGATGCCTTCCTGAACAACCCCAAAGAGATCACCGTCTCCAAACCGGCCTCGGTGGCGACGACCATCACCGCCGGGCTGGTGCTGGTGAATGAGATGGACAAGCGCGAGGCGTTGCGCCGGTTGATCCGCTCCGAAGACGTGCAAAACGCGCTGATCTTCTGCAACCGCAAGCGCGATGTTGATATTTTGCTGAAGTCCTTGCTCAAGCACGGCTTCTCCGCCGGCGCGCTGCATGGCGATCTGGCGCAATCGGTACGCTTCGCCACGCTGGAAAAATTCAAAGCCAATGATCTGCGCCTGCTGGTGTGCTCCGATGTTGCCGCGCGCGGTATCGATATCGGCGGGTTGAGCCATGTGTTCAATTTCGACGTGCCGCATCACGCCGAGGATTACGTACACCGCATCGGCCGCACGGGCCGCGCCGGCAAAGAGGGCCGCGCCTTTACCATTGCCACGCCGGAAGACCGCCTGGCCGTGGAAGCGGTTGAAAAACTCGTCTCCGCCGTTATTCCGCGCGTCGAAATTCCGGGGCTGGATGTGGTGGAGTGGGCCGAAGGCGATGGCCGCAGCCGTGGCCGCGGGCGTGGCGGTAAGCCCGCGCCCAAGGGCCGTGGCGACCGCGACAAGCCGCGCGAGGCTCGTGAAGCGAAACCGCAGGAGGCCCCGCGTGAAGCAAATCGTGAGGCAGCCCGCGAGCAGCCGAAAGAGAAAGAGCGCGAGCCGGTGAAGGCCGAGCGCGCGCCCAGGGCAGAGGCCCCGCGCGAGCGTGAACGCTCCCGCCGTGATGAGCCGCGCCGTGATGAACCCCGCCGCGAGCGTGAGCCGCGTGAGCGTGACCGTAGCCATGATCGCGGCAATGACCGTAATGACCGTGGCGATCAGGGCGGCGCCTCGGTGCGCGGCTTTGGCACCGATATCCCGGCCTTCATGCACATCCGCCGCCGTGGCCCCGTGCAGCAACTGCCCGAGGACGAATCAGCGATTGAAGCCCCGGACGTGACCCCCGATGACGGCGCGCATATCGCCGCCTGAAGCTTACCCCGCCGTCATTGCGAGCGTAGCGTGGCAATCCATCTTCCTTGTCACGGCAAGGAGATGGATCGCCACGCTACGCTCGCAATGACGCAATTGACCGGCACCTCATAAACATGTCCCATTGCATTCATTTCGGCATCTGCGGCGGTTGCGCCGTGGACGAACCGCGCGCCATCGACAAATTCTCAGGTCTTGAGGCCGCACTTACGCGAGCGGGCTTTCCCGATGCGCCGATTGCCCCACTCATAGAAGTGCCTGTAGGCACCAGGCGCCGGGTGGATCTCGCCGCCACACGCAAAGGCACGGACATCGCCCTGGGCCTGCACAAAGCGCGCGGCACGGATGTGGTGGACATGCAGGAATGCATCCTGCTCCGCCCCGAATTTCTGCCCCTGCTGCCGCCGTTACGCACACTGCTGCGCAGCCTAACCGCGTTTCGCCGCGCCGGCTCGGTGGTCATCAACTGGCTCGATAACGGGCCCGACATCCTGCTCCGCCTCGATGCCGCGTTTCTGCTCCCAGACCGCAAGCGCATTATCGAATTCGCGCAAGCCCACGGCGCGCCGCGCATCTCCATCGCCACCGGAACCGATGAGCCTGAGCCGGTGGTGATCGTGCGCCCTCCGGTCCTGCATCTGGGCGGCGCCGCGGTTACCCCCCCGCCAGGCGGGTTTTTGCAGGCAAGTGCCGAGGGCGAAGCCGCGATCATCGCCGCCGTGCTGGCCGGCCTGCCCAAACTGACCGCCAAAGCGCGGATTGTGGAATTATTCTCCGGCGCCGGCACAATGTCCTTCCCGCTCGCAACCCATGCACGGGTGGAAGCCTATGAGGGCGAGCAGGCCAGCGTAACCGCCGCCGAAATGGCCGCGCGCGGCGCGGGCCTTTCCGGCCGCATAACCTTCGCCCGCCGCGATTTGCACCGCCGCCCGCTACAACCATCCGAAATGGCCAAAGCCGCCTGCATAGTGCTGGACCCGCCCTACGCCGGTGCCGCGATCCAGATGCGGTTTATCGCAACAAGCGGCGTGGCCCGGGTGATTTACGTAAGCTGCAACCCGGAAGCGCTGAGCAACGATGCGATGACATTGAGACGCGCAGGCTATTCCGTCCTCGCCGCAATACCGATCGACCAGTTCCCGTATTCGGGGAATACGGAAAGCGTCGTGGTGTTTCAAAAATAGATGTAGGGCGGATGTAGCGTAGCGGAATCCGCCAACGTGATACGGCCGCGATGGCGGATTCCGCTGCGCTCCATCCCCCCTTGCTTGCTTCGACATTGTGCCGCGCCTGGTATGCGGGAAGTTAAAGTAGCATCGGTGCCGGCTGTTCCGCTGGTATTTCCGTAAGCTGTCTGGCACCGCAATCGGTTAAAAAATCCGCTGTTGCATTATACTCCTCCGGTGCCCGCGTTTTATCTCCAGCGTCGCCCTGCGGAATCCAGATGATTGTCTCCGCCCGGGCGCGGGTGAGCAAAACGCGGTAGGTGTTGAGCGTGTAGGACCGCGCATCTTCCCGTTTGATATTTTGCCAGGTGGTGCCACGAAAATTGCGCATGTGCCAGCCACCTCGCCACAGCAGATCTCCGCCCCAGCACAACCCCACGAAATCCAATTCCAGACCCTGGCACGCAAATTCCGTGGCGGGCATCTCGAGCGCGTCCGAGGCGCGAACATCGGGCCAGCGCTTTAAAAACCAATTGGCAACCGCTGCGTCATCCATATGGTCGAATTTCGGCCAGATCCCATCAGCGATCAGCCGCTTGGCACCGCTGGAACAGACGAGCCCGGCGCGCCGCTCACCACGCATGAAATGCCGCAAGTGGCGGCGCATTTCCGGTAATGAGCGTGTAATGAAAATAGGCAGGTCGTCGCCCGCATATTGCAGCGCCTCTTCGCGATTGCCGCGCAGCACAGCATCAATCCAATTTGCAGCCGCCGGCGAACGGATGTTGCGCAAGGGGATGCTCAAATGCAAATCGGGATCCACGATTAATTCCGGCGGTGGTATCTCGAAAAGCCGTTGCCGTGGCTCCGTGGTTGTCAAAACACCAGGTGCCGCCCGTATGTGCCAGTGCGGACGCTCACGAAGCGCCTTGCCCCATTCAGCCAGCCCTGCTTCGCCCGTGTTTATCTCCTGGCCATTGCCGACGAGTGCCACGATCACGGCATAATCCGCATGGCGTTGCATGATCTCAAGTACAATCGCGGCCTCGCTCATGGTATGCTTGAATTTGCGGCCGCCGTATTCAGCATCCCAGGCGCGCTGTGCTTCATCGAACACAATGACGTGTTCCGCGGGCGGCTCGCTGCGTGGCATATTGTCGCGCAGAAAGCCGGTGATGCTTTCGATCTTGGCCTTACTCTCATGCTGGGCAGTGCGGTTGGAGCGGCGTCCACCACGTGCGGCATCTTCCGCCAATGCGGCCTTGAGCACATAGACCATCGGCAGCGTGCCAGTAAGAAATGTTCCCTCGGCTTCGGTCGAGAACACCACGTCCAACCCGCATAATGTTTTGCCGGCGCCGGGAATGCCGGTGACGAAAACGATGATGTATTTTTGCTCCACACGAGCCTGGCGCACGGCTTGCAGAATGGCCGCGGTGGTGAGGCTCAGATTCGCCGTATCCGCCCGAGCCGTTTTTATTTCGGCAACGCCGTGTTTGGCATAAAGCGCGCGTGCGGCTTCAATAATTGTCGGTACCGGCCGGTAAGGCGCATGCTCCCAGGCTTCGATATCGATAGCGCGCGGCGGTATCCGGCCGATAATATCACGCAACAAAACCGGTAATTCTGCAGGCAGCGCGTCGTACACCACCGACACACCCGGCCATGGAAAACCCCATTGCGGCCGGGTTGGTTTGCCTGTACCGGCAACGAGAATGGGCACGATGACATGGTCGCGGCATCCTGCGTGGAAATCACGCAGATCATGCGCGTAATCTTCAGCTTGAATCCGGGCCTCCGTAGTAAAACTCCCGCCCAGCGCCTTGAACTCAATGACGATAATGGCGCGGTCCGTGATCAGAACAGCATCAAGCCGCCGACCGAGGCGGACGAGCGGGTATTCCAGCAGCAAACGCCAGTTTTGCGGAAATTGCGTCAGGGCAGGGCGCAACAAATCAAGCTGCCATGCCCAGGCGCGTAGCTGGGCGGCCTCATTGGTGCGGAAGGCCTGCATGGCGCTTGCCGCGAGTTGGCCCAGAATATGTTCGTCTCTAGTTGCTGCAAAATGCTGAAGCGTACCGGACCACCAGGCTTTTATTGATCCAATGTGCGGTTGCGGAGCAGAGTCGTCCATTTCGTTATGGTAGCAACGCAGTGGTTGCGGTCAATCCACTATGTAGGGCAGATTCCGCTACGCTACATCCGCCTTACGCTTGCTACCCCTGCTTCCAAGGCAGCCCATCAGCCTTCCACCCCGCAACCCCGCCCCGGTGCCCCCTTGCATCAGCCGGCCCCTCAAACCCGTCCTTCACATTATAAACATGCTTGAACCCAGCCGCCTTAGCGGCCTGCGCCGCGGCCATGCTCCGCGCCCCTGACCGGCATATAAAATACACATGGTCATCCGGCCCAACATGCCCCGCCGTCAGCCCGTCCAAAAACTTCGGGTTGGGCTGCATGGCGGGAAAACTCTGCCATTGCACCAGCACGGGCTGCTTGCCGGTCTGGCTTAATTCGGCCAGGCCGACGAAATTCCACTCCGCATTCGTGCGTACATCGCACAGTACGGCGGAGGGGTTGCTCATTAATGCTTCCCAGACCTGTCGCGGCGGAACATCTTCGATCATAATATCCTCGGGAATTCTTTTATCCAGCATAGCGGGGACCAGGGGTGATGGGAACAGTGGCGGACGGGTTGTTGGGGGCAATCGGCAACACCCCCCTTATACGGCTCAAACGCGCCTCCGCGGCTACGGGGTGTGAGATTTTGGGCAAGGCGGAGTTTTGCTCGCCGGGCGGGTCGGTCAAGGACCGCGCGGCACTGGCGATCATCCGCGATGCCGAGGCGCGGGGCGTGTTGAAGCCTGGCGGGTTTATCGTGGAGGGCACGGCGGGCAATACCGGCATTGGGCTCACGCTGGTGGCCAATGCGCTGGGGTATAAATGCGTCATCGTGATGCCCGAGACGCAAAGCCAGGAAAAGATTGATTTTTTGCGGATGATCGGGGCGGATTTGCGGCTGATCCCGGCCAAGCCGTACCGTGATGAGGGCAATTACGTGCATGTGTCGCGCAGGCTGGCAGAGGAGCTGGGCGCGGTTTGGGCCAACCAGTTCGACAATCTCGCCAACCGCGAGGGCCACCGGACGACCACGGGGGTGGAAATCTGGGAGCAGACTGGGGGCAATATCGACGCCTTCACCTGCGCCTGCGGCACCGGCGGCACGCTGGCCGGGGTGGCGTTTGCGCTCAAGGCGCGCAAGCCGGGCGTGCGCATCGTGCTGGCGGACCCGGAGGGCAGCGGGCTGTATGGCTGGGTTAAAAACAACGACCTCAGCATCCAGGGCTCGTCCATCACCGAGGGCATCGGCCAGTCCCGCGTGCCGGGCAACCTCGAAGGCGCGCCGATTGACGACGCCGTGCGCATAGGCGACCCCGCGGCGCTGGACCAGATTTTCGACCTGCTCATCCACGAGGGCCTGTCCGTTGGCGGTTCGGCCGGCATCAACGTGGCGGCGGCCATACAGGTGGCGCGCGACATGGGGCCTGGCCATACCATCGTAACGGTGCTGTGCGACGGCGGCTCGCGCTACCAGAGCAAGCTCTTCAACCCCGAGTTTTTGCGAGCCAAGAACCTGCCCGTGCCGCCATGGATGTAACCGATCCGGCGGCATTGGACGCGGAAGAACTGCTCGCAGCCTACGCCGCCAAAAAACTCAACCCGCTGGAGGCGCTGCAGGCGGTCACCGAGCGCATCGCCCGGCGCAACCCCGAGATTAACGCCTTTGCCGTGATGAACCCGCAGGCCCTGCAGGCGGCGCGCGAAAGTGCCAAGCGCTGGAGCTGGGGCGAGGCGCATGGCGCGCTGGACGGCGTACCGGTAACGATAAAAGACCTCGTGGATGTGGCAGGCCTGCCGACCCGGCGCGGCAGCAAGGCAACCGACGCCACGCCCGCGGCCGAAGATGCGCCGCTGGTAAAAGCTTTGCGGGCGGCGGGTGCGGTTATTATCGGTAAGACCACGACAACGGAATTCGGCTGGAAATCGCCCGGCGACTGCCCGCTGCACGGCATTACCCGCAACCCGTGGAACCTCGCGCACACGCCGGGCGGCTCGTCTTCCGGCGCGGCGGCGGCGGCATCGTCTTTTTTCGGGCCGTTGCATGTGGGCACCGATGCCGGCGGCTCCATCCGAATCCCGGCTGCCTGGTCCGGCGTGGTGGGATTAAAACCGAGTTTCGGCCGCGTGCCGCAATGGCCGCTGGGCGCATTCGGCCATGTCGCGGTGGCCGGGCCCATGGCACGCTCCGTGCGCGATGCGGCACTCATGCTCTCGGTAATGGCCGGGTACGACGCGGCAGACCCGTTCTCGCTCCCCGAACCAAAACGCGATTTTCTGGCCGGGATTGAGGATGGCGTGGCGGGCCTGCGCATCGGCGTGCTGCTCCACCCGGGCTTCGCCGCACCGGTGGATGCGGACGGCATGGCGGCACTGGAAGCAGCACGGCTGAGCCTGGCAGGGCAGGGCGCCAAGGTGACGGATTTATCCGTGGAGCTACCAGACATTTCCGAAATTTTCTCCCAAATCTGGGGCGTGGCTTTGGCCCGCGCGGTGGATGGCGTCGCGCCGGAAAAACGCACCCTGCTCGATGCGGGGCTACGCGGTGTGGCCGAGCGATTCGGTGCCACGCCGGGCGTAGAAGTAATGCGCGCCGAGGCCATGCGCGTGCTAGCAGCACACGTAATGGCAGCCCTCGACGTGGACGCCATCATCTGCCCCGCCGTACCCCATTGCGCACCCCTGGCCGGCGCACCGCTAAACGACCCGGTAGCCGCCCTCTGGACCAACTGGGCGCCCTGGACGTTTCTGTTCAACCTGACCCGCCAACCCGCAATCTCCGTGCCCATGGGTGTGAACGCCGCGGGGCTGCCGACTTCGGTGCAGATTGCGGGGGCAATTTACCGGGATGATGTGGTGCTGCGCGTGGCACGGGCGGTGGAGAAGGGGTTGGGGTAGGGCGCGCCCACCCTGTCATGCGGGAACCTCGTGGGCCCTACAGCACAGAAACCCTACGCTCACTCGTCATTGCGAGCGTAGCGTGGCAATCCATCTTTATCCCAGCAAGCTAAAGTATAAATCTTGCCATTACGGATTGGATTCCATGATCAACTTTACCTTTCCGGCGCGGGATTTGGCTTTGATTTGTTTTTCACGGAGAATGGCAGACTCCATGGTTGCATGTTGCTCGTACCAGACGAGGGTTTTTACATCATATTGCGCAGCGAAACCGCCAATGGTGCCTTCGCGGTGCTGGACGATGCGTTGGATAAGGTTTGAGGTTACGCCGGTATAGATTGTGCCGTTCTTGCGGTTGGCGAGGATATAAACGGCTGGATGCTTCATGGTGGGCTATCGGTGGAGTGGAGAAAGATGGATTGCCACCCCCCGCTTTCGCGAGGGTCGCAATGACAGTGGGGCGTTTCAATCCCCCGTCTCCCTAGCCACTCTAACCCGCTCCACCCGCCGCCCATCCATCTCCAAAACCTCGAACTTCCACCCGCCAAACACAATCGCATCACCCTTCCGTGCCGGCCGCAGCAGCAGCGCCAAAATCAGCCCGCCCAGAGTGTGGTAGCTCCCCTCATTCGGCAAATCCGGCAGATGCAGCCTGGCCTTGGTCTCATCGACCGGCGTCATCCCGTCCAGCTCATAAACACTGTCCACAGGCTCAGGCGTATGGGCCGACGGGCCGGAATCCTCAGCGTCGCCGACGATGGCTTCCAGCACGTCCGCGGCGGTGATGATGCCTTCGAAACTGCCGTATTCATCCAGCACCAAAGCCATGCCGAGCCGATCGCCCTTCAGCCGTTCCAACGCCTCCAACGCCGTAACCGAATCCGGAATGGCCATGGGGTGGCGCAAACAAGCAGCAAGATTAAAATCCTTGCCGTTCAAAGCGCGGTCCAGCAAATCCTTCGCTTGCACCACCCCCGCAACGTTATCGACCGTGCGGTCGCACACCACGAACCTCGAATGCGGTGCTGAGTGCAGCTTGGCAAAAATATCGGCTTTGGGCGCGGTACGGTCGATCCAGGCGATTTCGGTGCGCGGTGTCATGATCGCGCGTACCGGCTTGTCGGCCAGGCGCAGCACGCGTTCGATGATGTCGCGCTCCTCGTTTTCCAGCACGCCGGTTTCGGCACCTTCCACCAGCATGGCTTTCAGCTCTTCCTCGCTCATGGCCCGGCGGTCTCCGGGCTCGGGGCCGAAGGCGCGCAGCACCAGCCTTGTGGAAGCACCCAGCAGCCACACCACCGGGGCCACGGCCGTTGCCAGAATGGACAAAGGTCCGGCGATGGCCGCGGCCAGGCGCTCGGGGTGGCGCAGGGCCAGCTGCTTGGGCACCAGCTCGCCGAATACCAGCGTGAGGAAGGTGATGAACAGCACGGTGATCACCACGGATTCCGGCCCGGCATAGCGGCTTAAAACAGGCACATTGTGCAGCGGGGCGACGAGCCGCTCGGCCAGCTGGTCGCCGCCAAAAGCACCGGTGAGGATGCCGATGAGGGTGATGCCGAATTGCGAGGCGGGCAGAAACGCCTGCGGGTTATCCGCAAGCTGCCGGGCCTTTGCCGCCCCGCGCACGTGTTTGCGCTCCATCAGCGCCAGCATGGCCCGCCGGGCGGAGACCAGCGCCAGCTCCGAGAGCGAGAATGCGCCGTTGAGCAAAATGAGCAGGAACAGGATGAGCAGCTGCAAAAAGAGGGGCATAACCGCTTGTAGCGCAAAATTCGCCATGCGCAGCAGGGGTGAATGGCCAAGTAATAATGCGTTTGCCTTGATTGGGACACAATCACGCCCAGCCCATGCCGCACTGCTCCGTCATGGTCCGTTACATCGGGGCTTGTCCCGTAAGATTTTGGATCATCGCAATGACGTATCAGTCGCCAATCCAGCGTGACATCGCGCAGATTTCCACCCGCAAGACCCGCCGGGGCTGGGCCAGCCCGTCCTCATGGGCGGCGGCACTCGGCGTGGGCGTGGTGGCGATGGGGCTGTGGGCCGGGTTCAACCGGCCGGTGACGGATATCGCGCCCTACCAGGGCAGCATCGGTGGTTTCGCCTTCTCGCCGTTCCACAAGGGCGAGAGCCCGGAAACAGGCAAATACCCGAGCCAGGCGGAAATCAAGTCCGACCTCGTGTTTGCTTCCAAATACACCCACAACATCCGCACCTACACGGTAGAGGGCGATCTCGGGCAGATACCGGCCCTGGCCCAGGGCATGAACCTGAACATCACTTTGGGCGGCTGGCTGGACCGCCACCCGGACGCCAACGCCGCCGAGCTGACCAAGCTGATCCAGACCGCCGACGCCAACCCGGACGTCAAGCAGCTCATGGTCGGCAACGAGACCGTGCTGCGTGGCGACCTGACCGTGCCCGAGCTGATCGCCGATATTGACTCGGTGAAGGCGCAAACGCATGTGCCGGTCTCCACCGCCGAGCCCTGGCACGTCTGGCTGCGCTACCCGCAGCTGGCCAACCATGTGGATTTCATCACCGTGCATCTGCTGCCCTATTGGGAAGGTGTTCCGGAAAACATCGCCGTGCAGGATGCGATGAACCGCCTGACCGCGGTGCATGACCGTTTCCCCAACAAGCGCATCGTAATCGGTGAGATCGGCTGGCCGTCGGATGGTATCGACATCGGTGCCGCCCGCGCCAACAACGTCAACCAGGCGCGCTTTCTGCGCGATTTCTTCAACCTCGCCCAGAAGGACCATATCGATTACTTCGTGATGGAAGCCTTCGACCAGCCCTGGAAAACAAGCTTCGAGGGCCGTGCCGCCGGCTACTGGGGCATGTTCACGCTGGACCGTCAGGCCAAATGGTCGATGACCGGCCCGGTGCAGAATAACCCGGATTGGATGCTCTACGCCCTGGGCGCCGCCCTGGCCTCGTTCGCCGCCACCATGGCGCTGCTGTCCCGCCGCCCGGATATCCGGTTTGTGGGCAAGTTCACCTTCGCCGCATTGGTGGAAAGCTTCACCGCCATCCTCGCCATGCTGTTCATGAACATGGGCGAGACCTATCTCTCCGCCACCGCCGCCACCATCTGGGGCGCGCTTGCCGCCGGCCAGGGGCTGCTGCTCTTCCTGCTGGTCGCCGACAGCTTCGACCTCGTGGAGACCATCTTCGGCCGCGTGCAAAAGCGGCACTTCGAGCCGATCCCGGCCCCCGCCGGCGCCCGGCTGCCGAAAGTGTCGCTGCATCTGCCGATCTGCAACGAGCCGCCGCATATGGTGAAGCAGACGCTCGATGCGCTGGCCAACCTGGACTACGACCGCTTCGAAGTGCTGGTTATCGACAACAACACCATGGACCCCAGCGTGTGGGAGCCGGTTGCCCAGCATTGCGCCCGGCTTGGGCCCAAATTCCGCTTCTTCACCCTGGGCAAATACCAGGGCTACAAGGCCGGCGCGCTGAACTTCGCCCTGCGCGAGACAGCAGCTGATGCCGAGATCATCGGTGTCATCGACTCCGATTATCTGGTGGACCCGGACTGGCTGCGCCGCATGGTCCCGGCCTTCGACAACCCGGCCGTGGGCTTCACCCAGTCGCCGCAGGATTACCGCGACAATGACGGCGGCGTGTTCAAGCGCATGATGTTCTGGGAATATGCGGGCTTCTTCCACGCCGGCATGGTCACCCGCAACGAGCGCAACGCCATCATCCAGCACGGCACGATGACGCTGGTGCGCAAGGAAGCGCTGGTGAATGAGAATGGCTGGGCCGAATGGTGCATCACCGAGGACAGCCAGCTGGGCCTGCGCCTGTTCCGTGCCGGCTACGAGGCCGTGTACTCCAAGAAGTCCTTCGGCAAAGGCGTGATGCCCGACGATTACAATGCCTTCCGCAAGCAGCGCTACCGCTGGGCCTACGGCGCCATGCGCATCGTGCGCGCCAACGCCGCCGCTCTGTTCAACCCCTTCAACAAGGAGCTGACCTCCGGCCAGCGCTGGCACTTCATCACCGGCTGGCTGCCGTGGTTCGGCGACGCGCTGGGCATCGTGTTCCTCGCCATGGGCCTCGCCTGGTCCGCCGGGCTGATCCTGGACCCGGTACGCTTCGAATTCCCGATCGCCCTCTTCATGCTGCCCTCGATCGGCCTCTTCCTCTTCAAGATCGTGCAGATACTGGCCCTCTATAAAAACCGCGTCCCTTGCGGCCTCATGGACCGGCTGGGTGCGGCGGCAGCAGGGCTCGCCCTCTCCCACGCCATCGGCAAAGCAGTATGGAAAGGTCTGTTCACCAACAGGCTTCCCTTCCTGCGCACGCCGAAAATGAAAGACGCCCCCGCCTTAGTGCAGGGTCTGGTGATGGCCCGCGAAGAACTCGTAATCCTGACCCTGACCTGGGCAGCCGCCCTGGGCGTCGGCTTCGGCCATCACTGGGCCACGCTGGAAACCAAACTCTGGGTAGGTGTGCTCTTCACCCAGTCCATGCCCTACCTGGCCTCGGTCAGCGTCTCCATCCTAGCCGCCATGCCAGCGAAAGTGGCCAAGGCGCTGCCCGCGCCAAACCGCATCCGCTACGCCACCATCGGTGCCATGCACCCGGCGGCTGGGGATTGAAGGAAAAAGGCGAGGGGCTTTGCCCCCTCGACCCCCACTGGGCCTGAGGCCCAGACCCCATTAGTTTTAAAGAATTGAAAAGGGCCCTGCCATCTCGCTGTTTCAACAGCCGGAGGCAGGGCCCTTTTCAATTCTTAAGCTATCGGGGGTCTGGGGCCTGAGAGCCGTTCTAAGAAGTTCTTGAATCATATGAATCCTTTGTGATTCTCTCTCTGCGAGGCATCGATTCG
>JAMFRU010000087.1 GCA_026224875.1 Acidocella sp. | reverse complement strand
TATCGCTCGACGCACCGCCTCTGTTGTCGTGGCGCGCCCATGTAGAATCTGGACCATAGTGCCTCCCTCCAATCACTGGAAAACATCGCACCATTAAAGTCCGGGATCAAACATCTAGCGCGCCCGCAACCCCCGGTTCCCATTCCACTGGCACAATGACTGTTGTGTATTGACAATGCATTTGGGCTGGTGCGATACAACCGCGTCTCCAGCGGGCATGGCAACCAACAAGGCAAAACCACTTCATGGCGAAGCTTTCCGAGTACACTTCATTTGCGGATGCTCAGGCGCATTACTCCACGGCGAAACTGTGGGAAATGTTCGACGGCACGCCCGAGCACTTCAATATCGGGCATGAGTGTATCGACCGTTGGGCCGCCGACCCTGCGCGTGTGGCTGTGAACATTGTGCGTGCCGGTGGCATTGAGTCTGTGACGTTTCGTGAGATTTCCGAGCAGTCCAACCGCCTGGCGCATTGGCTGGTCGCGCGCGGCGTGAAGAAGGGCGACCGGGTTGCCTTCATGTTGGAGCCGTCGAAGGCATTTTATGTTAGCCTGTTCGGCGCGCTGAAATGCGGCGCCATTTCCGTGCCGATGTTTACGCTGTTTGGGCCGGATGGCGTGAAATTGCGGTTGAACGACTGCACGCCTGAACTGCTGATCGTGAACGAGGAAAAACATTCAGTCGCGCTCGAAGCGATGGCGCCGGAAAAACTGGTGCTGGACACGGATATGATGGCGGCGATTGCCGAATATCCTTGCCAATTCGAGACCACGACCAGTGCGTCCGACCTCGCCGTGTTCCAATACACCTCGGGCACGACGCGTGATTTGCCGGCGGCCGTAAAACACCGGCATCGCGCCGTGGTAGTGCTGACCACCGCAGCACTTTACGGCACCGGCATACGCCCTGGCGACCAGTTTTTCTGCCCGTCCTCCCCCGCCTGGGGGCATGGTCTGTGGCATGGTACGTTGGCACCGCTGGCGCTCGGCGTGACCACCGGCTCCTTCGCCGGCAAGTTCGATGCGAAGGTATTTACGGAAGCTCTGGCCACGCTGAAGATCACCAATCTTTCAGCTGCTTCCACGCATTACCGCATGATCCGCAACAGCGGTGTCGCCGAGCAATTCCAGTTTTCCATGGAAAAACTCTCCTACACCGGCGAGCCGATCGACCCCGATACGCTGAACTACACGCAAGGCCTGTTCAAACATTCCGTGTGCAGCATGTATGGCACCACCGAGATCGGCGTGATTTTGGTGAACTACCCCGGTGCCGAGGATTTCCATGTGAAGGACGGCTCGCTCGGCAAGCCGGTGCCGGGCATGAAGATCGAAGTGCGCGCGCCCGATGGCAGCATCTGCCCGCTTAACGTAAAAGGCGAGATCATGCTGTTCCGCAAGGGCGAGTGGCTGGCCACGAAAGATCTCGGTTGGATCGACGAAGATGGCTATTTCTACCATGGCGGCCGCGCCGATGACGTGATCATCTCGGCCGGTTGGACCATCAGCCCGGTGGAGATCGAGCAGACGCTGATGCGGCACGAAACCGTTGCGGAAGCCGCGGTGATCGGTGTGCCGGATGGCTTGCGTGGTCTGGCCGTGAAAGCCTTCATCGTCGTTAAAGGTGGGAAAAAGGACGAGGCGCATATTAAGGAGCTGCAGGATTTTACGCGTCACCAGCTCAGCGCCCATGAATATCCGCGTATCGTCGAATTTGTTGACCAACTCATCAAGACCTCGGCCGGGAAGATCAACCGCAAAGCGTTGAGAGACCTTGAGGCCAAAAAAATTACTGAGAGGACCGCATAATGAGCACCGAAGCCGCCGTACCGGCGAACAAATATTTTCCGAAAATAACCGACAAGGCGCTGGACGATCTGCGCGCCCGTATCGGCGTGCCGATTACCGACACTGTCGAGCCGTGGAACTATGAAGCCACGCGCGACGGTATTCGCCATTACGCGCATGGCATTGGCGATGATAACCCCTTGTGGTGCGACCCGGCCTATGCCGAGAAGACCAGCTTCGGGTCCATCGTGGCGCTGCCGAGCTTTTTGTTCAGCACCAGCCGCATCATCTCGGGCTATGTTGGCGGCCTTGCCGGCACGCATGCGATGTGGGCCGGTGCCGACTGGACCTGGCATAAGCCGGTGTTGCGCAACGATGTGATCAGCACCGAAGCCAGCCTGAAAGATCTGATCGAGCACCAGACCCGTTTCGCGGGGCGCTCGTTCCAGCAGATCTACACCGTGAAATTCTTCAATCAGCACGGCGATCTCGTTGCCGAAGCCGATAGCTGGTGCTTCCGTACCGACCGCGACCATGCCCGCGAAGTCGGCACCAAGTATGACGAAGCGCGTGAGCGCGGCGACAAGAAATACTCGGAAGAAGAACTTCAAAAGATTTACGACTTCTACCGTAACGAAGAAGTCCGTGGCGCCACCCCGCGCTATTGGGAAGACGTGAAAATTGGCGAAGAGCTGCCGACCATGGTGAAGGGGCCGATGACCATCACCGGCTTCATCGGTTACGCTCAAGGCTGGGGCGGTCTCTACATCCGCACCAACAAGATCGCCTTCCAGATGTTCGACAAGCACCCGGGCCTGGGCATCAAGAACAAGTTCGGCATTCCAGATTGCCCGGAGCGCGTGCATTGGGAAGAAGACTTCGCCCACATGGTCGGCGCCCCCGGTGCGTATGACTATGGCCCGGAGCGTTGCAGCTGGTTAACGCATCACGCCACCAACTGGATGGGCGATGCCGGCTTCCTGCGTAAGGCGAAGAGCCAGATCCGCCGCCATAACCCGCAGGGCGATGTGATCTTCATTGATGGCACCGTGACCCGTAAGTTCGAGGAAAACGGCCAGCACCTGGTGGAAATCGCCCAGAAGGCCCGCACGTATAACGACGAAACCTCGGCAACGGGCGTCGCCATCGTGCAACTGCCCACGCGCGGCTGAGGGCGGGGCGTTTCGCGGAAAAAGGCGAGGGGCTTTGCCCCCTCGTGCCGGAGGCGCGCCTTCGGCGTGATACCCCCGCTGGGCCTGAGGCCCAGGCCCCATTAGCTTAAGAACTGAAAAAGAGGCCTGTCATCCAGCTGTTTCAACAGCCAGGTGGCAGGCCTCTTTTTTGGTTCTCAGGTAGCGGGGGTCCGGGGCCTCAGGTCCCGGCGGGGTCGAGAGGCAGAGCCCTCTCCTTTTCCGTGGAAACACCCCGCCCTCAAGCCCGGTTTGGGGATTTGCCTTATGGGGACGGGCTGACATATATACGGGCCAATAATAGGGCTTAGGAGAGTTCCCATCACTAGGAAGGTCGCGATTGTTACCGGGGCAGGCTCTGGTGTCGGGCATGCCACTGCTCATGCATTGGCCGCGCTGAATATTGCCATCGTCGCCGTTGGGCGCCGCCGGGAGCCGTTGGAGGCTTTGCGCGAGGAACTCAAGGACATTGTGCCGGTGGCGATTGCCGCGGTGGATGTGACCTCCGATGAGGCGCCCGCCAGCGTTGTGGCTCTGGCCCTCAAGGAATTCGGCAGGCTCGATTATCTCGTGAATAATGCCGGTTTTGGCAAGCCTTCGCCGGTGCATGAAACCACCGATGAGCTGCTGGACCAGGTGTGGGGCGTACTGCTCCGTGCGCCCTTCCGCTTCTGCCGCGAGGCGTTGAATGCGATGGAAGATGGCGGGGCGATCGTGAATGTCGCCTCCACTTTTGCTGTCATCGGCGGGTTGCGCGGGGGCATGTATTCGGCAGCCAAAGCCGGGCTGGTGGGTATGACCTTGCATATGGCCGCACAATATGGCCGGCGGAACATCCGCACCAATGTGGTGGCCCCCGGTGTGCTGGAAACGCCGATGACCGAATACGCCTGGGAAACGCCGCGCTTCAAACGCATGAATTTCGACATGACGCCGCTGGACCGCAAGGGTACGGCAGGCGACGCGGCGGAGGCGATTGCGTTTCTGCTGTCTGATAAAGCCAAGTTCATCACCGGCCAGGTGCTGGTGGTTGATGGCGGCTGGAGCTCGACCAAGTTTTTATCCGAAGAGGCGGCCAATGCGGTGCCTGTGGAGAGCACCCCCTGATGGCGGCTGGCAGGCGCGTTATCGAAGGCTGGTCGGTGCGCGCGAACGAGGCGCTGGCGGCACAGGCGCGCGCCGATGGCAGCTGGCCGGATGAGACCTCCGGCGATATGGCTTTGCGCGAAGCGGCGCGTGACCCGGCGCGGGTGATTGTTGTTGATGAGCAGCGCAGCCTGACGGTGGCCGAACTGGTAACCGAGGCGCAGAATCTGGCGCGGGTTTCCATCGCGCGCGGGCTGAAGCCGGGTGATGTGATTTCGATCATGCTGCCGAACTGGCATGAGGCAACGATCATCTATCTGGCAGCGGCCTTTGCCGGGCTTGTGGCGAATCTGATCCTGCCGAATTACCGCAACAACGAGGTGATTTTCACGCTCGAAGATTGCGGATCAAAAATGATTTTTGTGCCGGAGATTTTCCGGAAATTTGATTATGTCTCGATGATGCAGGCTGTGAATGGTGGTTTGCCAAAGCCGGTTGAGGTGGTGGTGCTGCGTGGCGCTGCGCGTGGGGCGACAGCGTTTACGGCGCTGCTGGCCGAGCACCATGATGTGGCGTTACCGAAGGTTGATCCTGATAGCATAAAAATGGTGATGTACACCTCTGGTACATCGGGCCGCGCCAAGGGTGTGCTGCATAGCCATAATACAATTTCCGCTGCCGTGACGCAGATCCATCGCTACTGGCATGTCGCCGCCGGCGATTGCTTCTTCGTGCCTTCGCCGATCAGCCATATCGGCGGCTCGATTTACGCCTTTGAGCTACCGTTTCTCGCGGGCACGAAAGTGGTGCTGCAGGAAGCCTGGGACCCGGATGCAGCTGTTACGGCGTTCGAGATGCATGGCTGCACGCATATGGCCGGTGCCACGCCGTTTTTGGCGCAGCTGCTGGTGTCCGCGCGCAAGGCGGGCACGCGCCTGCCGGGGCTGAAAGTATTCATTTGCGGCGGTGCATCGGTGCCGGCGTCGTTGATCCGTGAGGCGGCTGAGCATTTCGAGAATTGCATTGTTTCTCGTGTGTTTGGCTGCACGGAAGTGCCAATGATTACGGCCGGTTCCATGGCGGCCGGCGATATCGATCACGCTGCCGAAACGGATGGCAAGCCTGGGCTGTGTAAGGTCAAGCTTATCGGTAGTGCTAATGAGGGCGAGATTCTCGCCATCGGCCCGCAGATGCTGCTGGGCTATTTGCGGCGCGAGGATGAGGAAGGCAAATTCGATGCCGAGGGCTATTTCCTCACCGGCGATCTGGCGCGGCTGATTGACGGGGAATATCTCGTCATCACCGGCCGGGCGAAGGATATCATCATCCGCAACGGCGAGAATATCGCGCCGAAAGAGGTTGAGGATATTTTGATCCTGCACCCGGCAATTGCGGAAATCTCCATTGTCGGCCTGCCGGATGCGCGCACGGGCGAGCTGGCTTGTGCTGTAATTGTGCCGGCGCCCGGTGAGAGCCCGGGGCTGAATGATCTGCGTGATTTTCTGAACGCGCGGAATGTCGCGAAATTCAAAATTCCTGAGCGTGTGGAATTGCGTGGCTCGCTGCCGCGCAATGCCGCCGGGAAAGTGCTGAAAAATCGTTTGCGTGACCTGGTGCTGGATCCGTCTCTCGAGACGGCGGTGGAGTAGAGCTATGGAGTTTGGTTGGAGTCCGGAACAGACGGCGCATCGTGAGCGCGTGCAGACGTTGCTCGGACGTGAGCTGCCGGCGGATTGGGATGACATCGCGGTGCATGGTCCGGGCTCGAATGCGCAGACCGCGTTTTCCAAAATCTTCTGCAAGAAGCTGGCGGACGAGGGTTTGCTGATCTCGCATTGGCCCAAGGAATACGGCGGTAACGACATGACCGTCTGGGACCAGTTCATCATGGGCGAAGAGCTTTGGGCGGCAGGTGAGCCGCGCGGGCCGCAGTACATGAACGTAAACTGGATTGGTCCGGTACTGATGCGTTACGGCAATGAGGCGCAGAAGGCGGAGTATTTTCCGCCGATCGCATCCGGCTCCGTTGTGTGGTGCCAGGGTTTCTCGGAGCCGTCCGCCGGTTCCGATCTGGCATCGTTGCGCACCAAGGCTGACAAGGTTGAGGGTGGCTATCTCGTCAATGGCGCGAAGGTCTGGACTTCTTATGCCGGCCTCGCCACGCATTGCTTCCTGCTGGCGCGCACGGCGTCCGCCGGTAAAGGCGCGATTGTAATTTTGCTGCTCGATATGACGAGTCCCGGCGTGCAGGTGAAACAAATCCCGGCGCTGATCGGCGAGGGCGATATCCACGAGGTATTTTTCACCGATGTGTTCGTGCCGGCCGAAAATCTTCTCGGCGAGGAAGGTCAGGCGTGGGAGATTATTACGTTTGCCCTGCAGAACGAGCGTATCGGCATTCCACGCTATGCATTCTCGCGCCGTATGCTCGACCGTGCCGCGGAAAAGCTGAAAGCCGATGGGCGTTTCGAAAACCCCGTGGTGCGCGACCGTGCAGGCCGTGCCTTGGCTTTATGCGAGGCCGCACGTTTAATGGTGTACCGCGTGGTGCATCAGCGCGCCACCAAGGCGCCGCAGGATGCCTATGGCAATCTCGCGCGCTGGGCCATCATCCAGGCGGATCATGCGGTGAATGATTTCATGACCGAATTCATGCCCGAGGGGTTGCTGGGCGAGGACCAGATGCAGATCGCGCATCATCAGCGCGCGATTGCGGCCGGTATTGCCTCCGGTGCCGCGGAAATTCAGCTTAATCTGGCAGCCCGCCGTTATCTCGACCTACCAAGTGAGCCCCGCCGTGGACTTTGATTTTTCAGAAGACCAAGCCGCCATTTTGAGCGGACTTGAGCAGCTTATCTCCTCGCTCAACATCGAGGCGCCGAAGGATGCGGTTTTTTCCGCCTATTCCCACGCGCTCGATGCCGAGCTGACAGAGGGTGGATTTCTCGACATCACGCAACAAGAAGGTTTCGGCCTGCTTGATGGCGCGCTGATTGTCGAGCAACTGGCGCGTCTGCCGGTCTCGGTTGAGGCGGCGACCTCTGTGCTGATCGCGCCTTCGTTTTTGGAAGATACCACGCGCCGGCCGGTGGCGATTTTGCAAGGCGCACTGACCAAAGCGGCGCGGTTTTTGCCAATGGCGAAGACGCTGCTGGCCGACATCGGCGACGATCTGCTGCGTATCGAAATCCCCGAAGGTGCCGTGGAAGAGGTCGAGACGCTTTTCGCCTATCCCTATGGGCGTTTGAAGAATCCTGAGGCGCTGCCAAGTGTTTCTCTGGGTGCGGGGCGGTTGGTGGAATTTCGCCGGCGCTGGCGCATTGCCATTGCGGTGGAATCGGCGGGGCTGATGCAATCGGCGCTCGACCAGGTGCTGGAGCACGTGAAAACCCGTCAGCAATTTGGTCGCCCGATTGGCTCGTTCCAGGCCATCCAGCACCGGTTGGTGATGGCGGCGGAACTGGGCCAGGCCGTGCGCTGGCTAGGTTTTAAAGCGGCATGGTCCGACGACGAAGGCGATGCAGCGATTGCCGCGACGTTTGCGCAGGATGCCATCCCCCGCTTCTGCACGGATTTGCACCAATTTTGTGGCGCCATGGGTTTGACGCTGGAATTTCCACTGCATCATTGGACCTACCGCTTGCGCGCCTTGTTAGGCGAGCTCGGCGGCAGCAGCGCGCAGGCGATTGCTGCGGCGGATGCCGTGTGGGGGGCGAGCAAAAATGTCTGAATCGCTGGATGATTTTCGCGCCCGTGCGCGCAGTTGGTTGCAGGAAAATGTACCCGAGCATGGCTCGCCGATGGAAGGCCCAGAATCCCGTGAATACGCGCTGGCCTGGCAGAAGCGGCAGTTCGAGGGTGGCTGGGCCGGGCTGACCTGGCCGCAGGCTTACGGCGGCAAAGAACTGTCGGTCCTGCAACAAATTGCCTGGTTCGAGGAATATGCCCGCGCCAAGGCGCCCAGCACGCATAATGCGTTGTTCGTCGGCATGAACCATGCAGGCCCCACCTTAATCGCTTGCGGCACGGATGAGCAGAAGGCATTTCATCTGCCCAAAATCATGCAGGGCGAGGTTATCTGGTGCCAGGGATTTTCGGAACCCAATGCCGGGTCCGATCTTGCCAGCCTGCGCACCAAAGGCCTGGTGGAAGGCGATGAGCTTGTCGTCAACGGCCAGAAAATCTGGTCCAGTTATGCCGATATCGGTGACTACCAGGAACTGCTCATCCGCACCGATCCAGCTTCATCGCGCCATCATGGCTTGAGCTGGGTGATTTGTGCGATGGATACGCCGGGCATTACCGTACGGCCGATTAAAACCATGGCAGGTCCGGCGAAATATGCCGAGGTGTTTTACGATAACGTTCGCATCCCGCTTTCCAACATTGTCGGTGGGCTCAACAACGGTTGGAAGACGGCGATGGCGACGCTGAGTTTTGAGCGTGGCACGGCCTCGCTCGCGTTGCAAATTTCGTTGAGCCAGCGGGTGGAAGAGCTGATTGCGGCCAATGATGATGCGGGCGTTAGCGATACGCTGATGGATTTACGCGCCGATGCCGCGGCTTTGCGCGCGATGAGCTACCAATTCGCGATCAAGAGCGAGACCGGGCCGGTGGGTTCTGAAGGTTCTATGATCCGCCTGTATTTTGCCGAACTGGCCAAGCGCGTGGCGAGCGCGTCCATCGATATTTTCGGCATAGGCGCGCCGCAGGTTCTGGCGGAGCACGGGCTGGGCTTTGATTATTTTGACAGCTATTCCGAAACGATCGCCGGCGGTACCGCCGAGATTCAACGTAACATCATCGCCGAGCGCGTTCTAGGGCTACCCAGGGGAAGCCGATGAGTATTTTTCACGCCAGCGCCGAACAGCTAGAGCTGGTCGAAAGCTTTGTCCGCCCGCTTGAGGAGTTGTTCCCCGTAGCCCGGCTGCATCGGGCTGAGCATACGGATTACGACAACTGGGTCACGGCCGCGGAATTCGGCTGGTTCGGCATCAGCCTGCCGGAAGAGGCGGGCGGCATTGGGCTGAGCGTGGTCGAGGAAGCTTTGTTGTTCGCGCAGTTTGGCCGGCATTTGATTTCGCCGGGTTTCATGGCGGCGTCGCTCGCCGCAAAAACCGCGTCGCTCTCGGGCAACGACGAGTTGGCGCAGAAAATTCTTGGCGGCGAAATTCCTGTTGCCATCGCGCGCCAGACCGCGGCCGGTATTACATTGGTCGATGCCGAAAACGCCAAACTGTGCCTGGTGATTTCGGCGGAGGGGACAAAATTGTTTCCGGTGGAAGCGATCCAGCAACGCGCATTGCTGGATCGCACCCAGTGGAGCATTGCGCTGGAATCCGCCGCTCTGCCGGGCAATCCGATTGCCCAGGCGTCCGAGGAAGACATAGGTGCCAGCATCAATCTGCTCATCGCCGCCCAGCTTACCGGCATTGCCGCGGCAACCTTGGAAATGGCGGTGGCCTACGCGCAAATCCGCCAACAGTTCGGTGTTGCCATCGGCTCCTTCCAGGCGATTAAACATTACTGTACCGATATGGTGATGAACGTGCAGGCTGCGAAGGACATGCTTTCCTTCAGTGCCGTGGCGATGGCGGGCAACCAGCCGGATCATCGTTTCCAGGTGGCCTCGGCTTTGGTTGTCGCCACCCGCGCGGCGTTTTTCAATACGGGCAAGAATATCCAAATTCATGGCGGCATGGGCTTTAGCGCCGAATGCGATGCGCATTTGTTCCTGAAGCGCGCTCATGTTTTGGAAACACTCGCCGGTGGGCTGAAGGCCAGCCGTGCGGCATTGCGTGCGGAAAACTCGATTTTTGGCAAGGACGCTGCCTTTACCGGCTGATGTCCGCATGAGGATGATATGGACGATCTTTCGCTTCTGTTCACGGTTGAAAACGGCATTGCCGAGCTGACGCTCAACCGGCCGGCCGAAGGCAACGCCATGACGCCGGAAATGCTGGTGGCGCTTGAAGCGGCCTGGGACAAGATCGAGAATGATCCGGAAATCCGTGTCGCCATCATCACCGGCACCGGCGAGCGGCATTTTTGCACTGGCGCCTCGGTGAGTAAGCTCGAAGTTGGCCAGGGGACATTGCAAAATAAACCAAATGCGGCGGTGAACCGTTTTTCGCCGCGCATGTGCCGTGTCAGCAAGCCGGTCATCTGCGCGGTCAATGGTCTGGCGAACGGTGGCGGCCTGCATTTTGTTGCGGATTCAGATATCGTGATTGCCTCCAAGCTTGCGGCCTTCATGGATACGCATGTCAGCGTCGGCCAGGTGTCCGGACTTGAATCCATCGGCATCGCGCGCCGCGCGGGCCTGGGCGCCGCACTGCTGCTAGGCCTAGCCGGCAAATCCTACCGTATGCCGGCCGAACGCGCCTATCAGCTCGGCATGGTCGATCTGCTGGAAGAAAACGCGGCCGGCACCATCGCCCGTGCGCGTGAGCTGGCCAAAAGCATCGCCGCCAACTCCCCGCAAGCCATGGCGCACACCAAACGCGCCATCTGGGCCTCAACCGAAATGCACGATCCAGTAGCCCTCGAGTTCGGCTGGGAATTGCTGAAATCCCATTGGGCCCATCCAGACTTCACCGAAGGCCCCAAAGCCTTTTTCGAAAAACGCCCACCGGTCTGGAACACGGATCCGAACGCACGTTGAAAAGCCCCGTTCAGCCGGGGGTGTTCACGTAAACCAGTTCGTAGACATATGATTTGTCACCCTTGCGGCTGACCCATATGCCGTCCGGTGGGTGATCGCTTTGCGCTTCGGGCCGCAAATCCCATGCACGGCTCAGTAATGCGCCTTCGCCACTCCAGATCGACCAGCCGAAGCGGGCATCGTGGGTCATCCGTACCATCTGGTCGCTGCGTTCATAGATCGCGGCTTTTCCTTGCCCCGCGAGATGCGTAAAGCGATAGACCAGCCCGTCAATCCGCCGGCGAAATTCGAAACTCTCACGTTCCATGGGCCGTCTCTATTTGCCGGTTCGTGGTTTGCTTTTTACGATGCCACGAAGCGTTCCAGCCAGTGGATTGTATAATCCCCAGCCACAAACTCCGGGGCTTCCAAAATCCGCTGGTGCAACGGAATCGTCGTCTTAATCCCCGTAATCACAAACTCACGCAATGCGCGCTTCATCCGGGCGATCGCTTCCTCGCGGGTGCGGCCGTGGGTGATTAGTTTGGCGATCAGGCTGTCGTAATGCGGCGGCACGCGGTAGCCGGCGTAGAGCGCGCTATCCACGCGTATGCCCAGGCCGCCGGGGGGGTGGAACATTACCACCGTGCCGGGCGAGGGGGCAAAGGTCACGGGGTCTTCGGCGGTGATGCGGCATTCCAGAGCATGGCCGGAGAATTCGATATCTGCCTGCGTGTAGCCCAAAGGCTGGCCGGCGGCGATGCGAATTTGTTCGCACACCAGATCGATACCCGAGATGGCTTCCGACACCGGATGCTCGACCTGCAAACGCGTGTTCATCTCGATAAAGGCGAACTGGCCGTCCTGGTACAAAAACTCCAGCGTGCCTGCGTTGCGGTAGCCGATTTTTTTCAGCGCGCGGATCACGGTCTCGCCAAGAGCATCGCGCTGTTCGGCAGAAATCACTGGCGAGCCAGCTTCTTCCAGCACTTTCTGGTGGCGGCGCTGCAGGGAGCAGTCACGCTCGCCGATATGCACGACCTCGCCATGGTTATCGGCCAGTATCTGCAGTTCGATATGCCGGGGCTTATCGAGGTATTTTTCCATATACACGGCGTTGTTGCCGAAGGCGGCAGCGGATTCGGCGCGGGCCTCGCGCCAGGCGGCCTCAATCTCGGAGGCATCGCGCGCCACCTTCATGCCGCGCCCGCCACCGCCGGCGGCGGCCTTTATCAGCACCGGGTACATGATCCGCTCTGCAACTTTACGTGCTTCGTCCAGAGACATCAGCTCGCCGGGTGAGCCCGGTACCAGCGGCACATTCAGCTCGGCCATGGTGGTTTTGGCGGTAATCTTGTCGCCCATCATGCGGATGTGCTGCGCCGTCGGCCCGATGAAGACCAGATCATGCGCTTCGACCATCTCGGCAAAGGCGGCATTTTCGGAGAGGAAGCCGTAGCCCGGGTGGATGGCTTCCGCGCCGGTGATGAGTGCGGCCGAGATGATGGCCTGCATGTTCAAATACGAATCACGCGCCAGCGGCGGCCCAATGCACACGCTCTCATCGGCGAGGCGCACATGCATGGCATCGGCATCGGCGGTGGAATGCACGGCGACGGAGGCGATGCCCAGCTCGTGGCAGGCGCGCAGCACGCGTAAAGCGATTTCGCCGCGATTGGCGATGAGGATTTTCTTGAACATTTTACTCGACGATCAGCAGCGGCTCGTCGAATTCCACCGGCGCGCCGGAGGCGACCAGCAGCTGCTTCACCACGCCCGCGCGCGGGGCCTTGATCTGGTTGAACGTCTTCATCGCCTCGATGAGGAGCAAAGTGGCGCCGGCCTCGATATGCTGGCCCACGGTAACGTAAGGCGGCGAGCCGGGTTCGGCGGAGAGATAGGCAACCCCGACCATCGGGCTTTTGACAGCGCCGGGGTGTTTTGCCGGGTCCGCGGCGGCGGGAGCCACAACGGCGGGGGCAGCCGCGACCGGGGCGGCGGCAGCCACCGGGGCAGCGGCGACGGCCATTTGAACGGGGGCGATGATGCGGGCGAGGCGCACCTTGCGGTCGCCTTCTGCCAGTTCGATCTCAGAAAGGCCGGTCTCGTTCAGCAAAGCCGCGAGTTCCGCCAGGGTCTTGGGGTCGAATGAAAGGCTCATGGCTCGTCTTCTTCCAGTTCTTCCAGAATATCGGACAGGGAAATCAGCGCCAGCCTATAGCCCGCAAATCCCAGACCGCAAATAACGCCGGTGGCGGCGCGCGACGCATAGGAGTGATGCCGGAACTCTTCCCGCCGGTGAATGTTGGAGAGATGCACCTCGATGACCGGGATATCGAGCGCCAGCAGCGCGTCCATGAGGGCAATGGAGGTGTGCGAATAGCCGGCCGGGTTGATGATGAGCCCGGCGGCACGCTGTCGCGCCTCCTGCACCCAGGTGATCAGCTCACCTTCCAGATTGCTCTGGCGGCATTCTATAGCCAGGCCCAGCCCTTCGGCGGTCTCGGCACAGAGGGTTTCCAGATCGTCCAGCGTCTGCGAACCGTAGATCTCCGGTTCGCGTGTGCCGAGCATGTTCAGGTTGGGTCCGTTGAGGACCAGGATGAGGGGTGCGGCCATGATGCGCCTCCGGTAGCATAGTGGAATCGTGTCCGACAAATCCCGGCTCAAATTTTTTGGGGGATAACGGCCTTGCGAGGCCCTTGCGAGGCGGGGGCCACGGACCGATAATGCGGCATATGAGTAGTATCGTTAAGCAAATACTTGAGCAAATCGGTCTTACCGTTAACGGAGACCCGATGCAGGTGGCAGAGGGGCTGACCATATCCCAGCTGATCGTGCAGTTGGAACTGGACACGCGCAAAGTGGCGGTGGAGCGGAATTTGGAGATTGTGCCGCGCTCGACCTATGACAGCACAGTGCTCGCAGCCGGAGACCGGCTGGAAATCGTGCATTTTATTGGCGGGGGCTGAGGCGATGGACGGGGTTTTGCAGACAGTTAGCGATTGTCAGGCAGCAAGCGATGGCTGGACGGTCGCCGGGCGTACATTCAGCTCGCGCCTCATCGTTGGCACCGGCAAGTACAAGGACCTGCCCACCACCGCGGCGGCCATCGAGGCATCGGGTGCGGAGATGGTGACCGTGGCCGTGCGCCGGGTAAACCTATCGGACCGCAATGCGCCAATGCTACAGGATTACGTGAGCCCGCAGCGTTACACTTATCTACCAAATACCGCCGGCTGCTTCACCGCTGACGACGCCGTGCGGACCTTGCGCCTGGCGCGCGAGGCCGGTGGCTGGAATCTCGTAAAACTCGAAGTGCTCGGGCCCGCCCCTACGCTTTACCCGGACATGGCGGCCACGCTGCTGGCGGCGGATGCGCTCATAAAAGACGGGTTCGAGGTGATGGTGTATTGTTCGGACGATCCGGTGGCGGCCAAAAGGCTGGAGGAAATGGGCTGCGTCGCCATCATGCCGCTCGGGGCACCCATCGGCTCGGGGCTCGGGGTGCAGAATCCGCTGATGATCCAGATGATCATCGAGCAGGCCAAAGTGCCCGTGCTGGTCGATGCGGGCGTTGGTACCGCGTATGACGCCACCTTTGCCATGGAGCTGGGCTGCGATGCGGTGCTGGTGAATTCCGCCATCGCCATGGCGAACGACCCGATATTGATGGCGCGTGACATGAAGGCGGGCGTTGAGGCCGGGCGGCTTGCCTTCCGCGCCGGGCGCATCCCGCGCAAGGGTTTCGCCACGGCCTCCACCCCTTTGACGGGCCTAATCAGCTGAAGCGCATCCTGCGCGCATTGCCAGAAATATTCGCCAATTTTCTGGCGCCGTATTTGGTTTACCAAGCCCTCGACGCCACTTATGGCGATACAAGGGCGATGATTGCTTCCGCCATGCCGCCCCTGCTTTGGAGTGCCTATGAGCTGATCAAAATCCGGCGGATCGATGCGATCTCCCTGACCATCGTGGTCAGCATCCTCCTCACCGTGGGCGCTACCGCCCTCGGCGGCTCGGCAAGGCTGATCCAGATCCGCGATGCTTTGGTGACCGGGGCGATCGGCCTGGCGTTTCTCGTCTCGCTGCTGGTAATGCGGCGCCCGTTAATCTTCTACCTCGCCCGCGCCGCCATGGCGCGCGGGGAAGAGGGGATTGCCGCCTATGAGACGATCTGGGATCAGCCTGGCGTACCGGCGGTGTTCCGCTGGCTAAGCGTGGTCTGGGGGCTGGGGCTGGTGGCACAGACGGCAGCCATGTGTACCCTGGCCTGGATCTGGCCGGTGTCGCGCTATCTGCTGCTCTCCCCGCCGATCTCGTTTTCCATTTTCGGCGTGCTGATGGCGGTCTCCCTCGCCTATATCGCGCGCCGGCCGGCGGCAAAGGCCATCGTTTCTAAAGCGAGTGTGTCCAACGCCCGTGCTTCCAAAACCAGTGTTACCACCCCTGCTATCCGGCAGACATAATCCGGCAGCGGGGGCCGATCTGGCCGGTAAACGGCGTCCAACTCTCTGTTCTGCCGAATAAAGGCAAGCCGAAATAGCCGCGCAATTGCAGCGTGCCGTTCACCAGAGTGAGCGACGCCTGCCAGACATTGCCGTTGCGCGGGTTGATAATCGAGCCATGCCATTTATTGCGTATGCCGTATTCCGGGGTCACGGTGATGATCTGCTCGCCGCACAGCGGCTCGCCGCGCCAGTCTATGGGCGCGGGATCATTGGGGTTGTCGATGGCGAAGCCCACGATCCGGCCGCATAGTCCGGTAGCGCAGGTTTCAATGCCGAACACAGTGCGGCCGTCGGCCCGCAGCCAGGTTCCAACCGGTGTATTGGCGATCGCGGCAGTTAGCCCAGCGGTGCCCGTAGCCGGGTCAGCTACAGCGTCGCTTGCTATAAAGGGCGGGGGCATGAGGAGCAGAGCACCGCAGAGGCTGAGTGCTACAAACAAGATACGAGGCAAACGCAAGCTCCTCATTGGAGAAGGCAGAAACAAATCTCCCAGACCGAAACCCCAGGTTTTACGGGTGAATCCGCTACGGGGAATAGTCTTAAATGGCCGCGCCGCCCTAGTGACAAATATTAGAAATTTGGGGTTTCACGCCGTTGTGGCCGCCAGAGCACGTTTGGAAACAGTCTCGTTAGGTGAGCTGCAAAGAATAAACAGTATAGCCGTCGCCGCCATCGCCCAGGCTGGTGATGCCGGGCAGATGCGTCAGATATCCGGTGGCTTCCGGGGCGCTCTCGAAGCTTACCGTAACCGGCGCGCCGATGCGGGCGAAGCTCCAGATGCTTGGGGTGGCCACGGTGACTTGCCTTTGCGCCAGTATGTAGCGGGTGATGACATCGCGCACCTGGTCGGGCGCGCGCAGCACCACGGCACCGGGGTTGGCCGCGAACATGCTGTCGGCCCGGTAGTTGTTGGTGATGATGATGAACTGCTGGTCCGCCGCCACTTGGGCGCCCTGGTAGGCGAGGCTGGTGATGCGCCGGGCATCGCGGTGTTTGCCGCGCCGGGCCGGCTGGGTGATGTCGATTTCATAAGTAAGCCCGGCGATCACGTCGAAACTATACGAGGGCACATGCGGGTTGAGCAGCGGCTGCGGTTCGGGGTTGCCGGGGTCTATCTGGTTGAAGATGCAGGCGGAGCGTTCCAGCCAGTTGGTGAGATCCGCACCGCTGACCTGCACGGCGGCCACGGTATTGGGGTACATGTATAAATCCGCCACGTCCTTTATGGCGATGCTGCCGGCGGCGAGGTCGATATAGTTGGAGGGCGATTGATAGCCTTCTTTAAATGGTGCCGCGGCGGAGAGAATCGGCAGGCCGCGCACGGCATCGGGCAGCAGCGGGGTGGCGTACCAGGATTGTGCCGCATTGACCAAGGCGAGCGAGGAATCCGCCCCGCTGATGAGGGCGGAATAGGAGTTCACGGGCTGCGCCAGCCGGCCGATGGGCTGGCGTATCCAGGCCAGCGTCTTCTGGTGCTCGGGCGCCACGGCCTTATCCACGGCGGCGTTATTGGCGGCGAGCGAGGTTACCTGCCTGTCCTGCCGCTCGGCGATGGGCTGGGTCGAGACTGTAAAATCAGTGACAACCCATTTGCCGCCGGTCTGGGCCAGAGTGAGATCGATGACCCCCAGCTCGCTCCCCCAAAAACCGGGCATGACGGCGGGGATGCCGTTCAGCGTACCGCGATCGGCATCGATGCCCTCATGGCTGGCGTAATCCGGGCCGGGAAAGACTTTGTGCGAGTGGCCGGTGAAAATCACATCGATGCCGGGCACGGCGGAGAGGTAGAAACTGGCGTTTTCCTCGCCGCCCTGGCGCGGGATTGTGGAAATGCCGGAATGCGAGAGCGCAAACAGCAAATCCACCTGTGGCCGCAGCGCCGGAATATGTTTTTGCGCGGCCTCGACAATATCGGTGGTGCGCGCTTGGCCGGCCAGATGGGTGCGATCCCAATCCATAATTTGCGGCGGCAGGAAGCCGATGATGCCGATTTTCAATGAATGCTTACCACCGTCCTCGGCGAAAAAATCCCGGCCCAGGATCAGCGTGGGCGGCAGATACGGCGTGCCCCCGGCGTCGAGAAAATTGGCCGAGCAATAGGGGAAATTGGCGCCGTGCAGGGATTGGCGCAGGAGCGGCAGACCGTAGTTGAATTCATGATTGCCGAGGGTCGCGGCATCATAGCCCATGGTGTTCATGGCGCGGATGGTGGGGTGGATGCCATCGGCCGGGAAATTGCCGGGCAAAGCCACGAAATCGGCCAAAGGATTGCCCTGGATGGTGTCGCCATTATCGAACAACATGGAGTTTTTGGCACCCGCCCGCGCGGTCTGCACGAGCGTGGCGATTTTCGTCAGCCCGACGGTCTCGTCCCTTCCGTCGCGGTAATAATCGTAATCCTCGACGAAGGTGTGCAGGTCGGAGGTTTCCAGCAGCCGCAGTTTGATAACCGGGGCGGCGGCATAGGCTGGGGCAGCCGCCAAAGCAGCAGCGGCAGCGAGTACCGTACGGCGGCGCATGATCAAGTGACCTGCTTGCGCCGGTACACCACCAGCGCCGTGCCGAGCATCACCAGCTGCACGGCCACGGTAATGGCGGCACAGCCCCCCCAACCGTATTCATGCCAGGCCGCGGTGGGCAGAATGCCGCCAAACGAGCCGCCGATATAATAGGCGGTAACGTAAAGCCCCGCCGCGGTGGATTTTGCCGTGCGCGCGGCAATGCCGGTGTAACCGGTAGCGACCGTCTGCTGGGCGAAAATCCCGCATACGGCCAGCAGCACACCGAATATGATAACCGGCAAAGGCGAGAGCAGCGTGAGTGCCAGCCCGGCCATGGTGAGACCGAAAGCCGCGACCATCACCGGCCGCCGCCCACGCGTGGCCGCCACCCGCCCGGCAATCGGGCTGATCGCCACCCCGCCGAGATAGACGGTGAAGATGCTGCCCAGAGCCGCAGGCCCGAGCGAATAAGGTGCCCCCGCCAGCCGGAAATTAAGGAAGGTGAACACGCAGACCAGTGAGAACAGCACGCCGAAGCCGATGAGGTAATTGCCCAGCAGCTTCCTGTTGGTGAGATGGTCGGGGAAGGAGTGCAACGTCTGGCCCCAGCTCGTCATCGGCCGGAACTGCTTTTCGCGCGGCAGCATGAACAGCACCAGCAACGCTACGCCCAAGCTGATCAGCCCGACCGCGAAAAACGCCGCGCGCCAGCCGAAAAACTCCGCCACGAAGCCGCTGACCAGCCTTCCGGAAAACCCGCCCGAGATGGTGCCGGACATATAGATGCCGGCCAGGCGCGTGGCGGTCGCGGGGGGAAACTCATCGGCGATATAGGCGATGGTGATGGTGAAAATAAACGGCAGCAGCAGCCCCTGGGCGAAGCGGCAGATGGTCAGCATCTCCAAACTACTTGCCATGGCACAGAGCAAAGTGGGGAGCACCAGCAGGAATGCCGCACCCGAGATGAAAATCTTGCGCCCGAACCGGTCTGACAGCGCGCCGCTGAACGGGGCGATCATGGCCGTGGCGATGAGCGGTGCTGTGACAGTATTGTTGGTGGCGGCAAGCCCCGCATGCAGGGAGCTGGCCAGCACCGGCAGCATCGGCTGGGTACACCACATGTTGAGGAAGGCGCCGAAGCCCGCGGCGGCACAGCCGATGGCGACACGGCGCGGAATGACAACCGGCCTGGTTTCCGGCTTGGGTTCGATCTTAAAATCGGCGCTCGAAGATTGTAATGACATCGCCGGGCTGAACCAGTGCCGAAGTTGGGGCGCGATATTGGGTGGCGTTTGAGCCCGTATTGCGCGTAACCCCCACATAGTCCTGGCATCCCCGGTAGGTGAAGCCTCCGGCGATGGAAATCGCCGTGAGGGCTGTCATGCCCGGACGGTATGGGTATTGGCCCGGGGTGTTGACCTCGCCCAGAATATAGAACGGCCGGTAGGTGGAAATTTCCGCGCCCACGGCAGGGTGCAGGATCAGGCCGTTTTTTTGCAGGCCGGAGGTGATGGCGCTTTCCAGTGCATCGGTGCTCCGCCCGCTGGTCTGCACGGGGCCGAGCAACGGCATGTTGATAAAACCGCTATCGTCCACCTGGTAGCTGCCGGAGAGCTGGGGCTGGTCGTAGATGCGGATGTTCAGCGTATCGCCCGCGCCGAGCAGATAGGGGCCGGGCGGGCTCGCGGGGAGCAGCGGCAGGTCGTAACCCGGCGCGCGCGCACTGGCGCAACCGGTAAGGCAGGTAAGGCCAGCGAGCAGTACACGCCTGTTAATAATGGACCGGTCCTTACTATAACTTAAAGTAGTACCGAACTTACCCATATTGGCAAAAAGGGCAACGCCGGGCAGAAGCCAAGGTATGAAAAATTTGCTGCTGCTTCTGGTTTTGGTGCTGCTCGGCGCCGGCGGGTATTATTTCTGGTCAAACCATAACCCGCCCGCGCTTGGACCAGCCGCCGTGGCTGCCGCCAATACGGATGCGCGTGGGCTGACAGATGCGGAACAGGCGGCGTTGCTGCCTTTGGTGTGCGGGGGCGTAAGTGCGGGGAGCGAGGGTTTTGCGCATAACTGCACCAGCCTGCCGGGCTACCTCTCTGCCGATTACGGCGGCGCCGGCACGGGGCTGGGAATCACGCTCACCAGTGTCATTCTGGGGCATCTCTCCAATGCCACGGCGGATGAGGCTTACGTGTCCTACCAGGGCAGTTTCGAATCGCATGCCGATAATTTTGGCGGCGGCATTCTGTTCACCGCCGATGGCAAAGGCGGCTGGACGCGGGAGAAATGGGTACCGGGCGGGGTGACGGATGGCTGCCTCTCACTCAACCCGCGGGGGCGGGCGAAAATGCTGTGCCTGGTCGGCTCCAGCGGACAGGGCGAGACGGACACCGCGTTAACCACGCTGAGCCTGCCCGATACGAGGGGTGAAACCCTGCTCACCGGCAGCGATTTACGCCAGACGATGGATTCCAACGCCAATTGCGGGCTGCGTAAATCCGCGAACCAGGATGTGCTGCTCGGCATCGACAACATCGCCCGCGCTGGCACCGGTTACGCAGCCCAGATTGACTACGTGGCCGCCGCCGATGCCGAAATTGCCTGCAAGGAGCAGAAATTCGCCAATGCCAAGGTCAGCAAAACCACGCTGACCCTGACCTGGGATGGCAATGCGATGCAGATCGCCCCCGAATTTAATTTTGCCCCGAGCAGTTAAGCCGAGCAGTTAGCGGGCGGAACACCGGTGAGCGGCGGGCCACCCAGCGATGCGCCAAGCTGGTCGAGCAGGAAGCCGGTGCCCTCTTCGCGCGAGCCGGCATCGTCATAACCGTCGAGAAAACTGCCCTGCTCGGTGACCACAAGCCTGGTGCCGCCCGCCACCGGGCTTAACTCCAGCGTCGCCAGTGAGACGGAAATTTTCACGCCGTTGAGATGCATCTCATAGGCATAGACGAGCCGCGTATCGGCCACGGCATCGAAATACAAAGCATCGAAACAGCTGGTATTGCCGTTCGGCCAGCGCCCATGCGCACGTTCGCGGCCGCCCGGCGTGGCATCCATATAGCGTTCCACCATCACCTGCTCGGGGCCACCGGCAAACCACTTACCCTTGGCATCGATATCGGTGAGGGCATGGAAAACCTGGGAGGGTGAGGCGGAAAAAACGCGCTCCAGGGTGAAACTGCCAAACACCGCCGGGGTGACGAGACGTGTGATCAGGGTTTCGAATTTGTCCAGCGTGGTGCGCCAACCTTCCGTAGCGCCGCCAACGGCGTGGAGTGCTGCCTTGTCGAATAATTCGTAATCCTGCCGTACGGTCATTCTGGTGCCACCGGCCTCCTCGGCGAAGGTGACGGTGGTCTGTACGTTGAATAAAGGTTTTCCGCCGGCGGACACATTGCCCCCGAAGGCGAGACGTTCCGGCGCGATGATCTCGGTGAAACTGCCGCGCGACCAGCTGCGTGTGCCATCGGGCAGCAACATGCATACGGCGAACACACCGCCGGCGCAAAAGTCGATTTCCGCCTCGGGTACCGAGCATCCCTCGGGGCTAAACCATTGGCGGATATGCGCGGCACTGCTCCAGGCCCGGAACACGGTTTCGCGCGGGGCTTCGAACAAACGCGAGATGACGAGTGGGGCTGGTTTCATCCCGGGGTAAAAATCATCCATTTGAGTCTCCCTCTTTCAGCTCATTGAGATAGGCTTCCAGCCGGTCGAACCGCGCTTCCCATTCGGCCCGGCGCGCATCCAGCCAGCCCAGCGCCTCGGCCAAAGCCGGGCCGGCGATCTGGCAGGTACGTACCCGGCCGGTTTTGGCGGAGGTCACCAGCCCGGCGGTTTCCAGCACGGTCAGGTGCTGCAGCACCGCGGGCAGCGACATTGTGAGCGGCAAAGCCAGCTCACTCACGGCGGCTGGGCCGCGCGATAGCCGCTCCAGCATTTTCCGCCGCGCAGGGTCGGCCAAAGCCTGGAAGGTCAGATCGAGTGAGGTGGATTGGTTAGGCATGAGCTTAACTATATTCGGGCAAATTAGTTAAGTCAACACTTAACTATTTTGCTCCATTTCCCGCCATGCTACGGGAGCAGCATGCTGCAAGCTCAAAAAACCCTCATCCAAACCGCGCGCGAGATGGCGGCCCGCGGCCTCTCCGCCGGCACTTCCGGCAATGTGTCCGTCAGAGTCCCCCAGGGCATGCTCATCACCCCCTCCGCAACCCCGTATGAGAACCTGACGCCGGAAATGGTCCCGCTGGTCAAACCAGACGGCTCGTTTGAGGGGCGGTTGCGCCCGTCATCGGAATGGCGGTTCCATCTGGATATCTACCTGGCCCGGCCGGAGGCAGGCGCCGTGGTGCATCACCACGCGCCCTACACCACGGCCCTTGCCATGGCGCGGCGGGAAATCCCGGCCTGTCATTATATGATCGCGCGGTTTGGCGGCGCACCGCTACGCCTGGCCGCCTATGCGCTGTTCGGCACGGCGGAACTCTCCACCAACGTACTCGCGGCACTGGAAGGGCGCACGGCCTGCCTCATGGAAAACCACGGCGGCATCGCCATAGGGCGCGACACAAATGCGGCCTTGGCGGCCGCGACCGAACTGGAAGTACTGGCCCAGCAATACACAATCTCACTCGCCGCCGGAGGCCCGGTATTGCTCTCCGATGAGGAGGTAGAGGCAGCGGTGCAACAATTCGCCACCGCTTACCGGCCGAATATTCCGGCCTAACCCGCCGTTACAACGACCACATGGTCAGCGTCGGTCTCGCTGAGCGCTTGGGCGAGGGTTGCAATGCCGGCCAGCATGGCCTCGCCGGCATCCGATGCCTCCTCGCCGCTAAAATCCTCGAATAATTCGGCCAGCTCGTCCTCGTCGAAATTATCCGGGTCGAGTTTGGTCATGTATTTCACCCGCTCCTCCTGGGTGAGGATGACGACCAGCACCTCGGCCGCCTCGGCTATATCGGCGACGATCTCATTCTCGCCGGTTTCCAGGTCGATATCGAAATCCTCGGCCAGCACGGGCAGGAGGGTTGAGAAAATCTCGGCGTCATAATCGAAATCGGCCACGGACGTGCCGTTGGCGGCGAGATAGGCGAAGAGATCCTGCGGGTCGTCCGACCGCGCGGCCGTGACCAGCCCGGCCAGCTCGTCACGGCTTAAACGGGTGAATGTTGCGCTGGCGGTCATCGCTTCTCTCCGGGGATAGTCTGAGGGAAAATTTGCACCTGCTTACCAGCGGTATATGGGAGATGCCAACAGGGTTTTACCCCTTGAGAGCGGTTTACCTTTGTTTAAATATTTGTTTTGAAGCGGCGTGAAGCGGGTGCGGAAGTGTTCGCAAAAGTGAGGATGATATGACGGAAGAGACACGGAATTTCGGCACTGAAGTGGGCCGGCTGCTCGATCTGGTGGTG
The DNA here is from genome assembly GCA_026224875.1 of Acidocella sp. Lineage (GTDB taxonomy): Bacteria > Pseudomonadota > Alphaproteobacteria > Acetobacterales > Acetobacteraceae > Acidocella. Next base: position 1,862 of record JAMFRU010000087.1, on the reverse strand, counting down.
CATTCGCTCTACTCGGACCGCGAGATTTTTCTGCGCGAGCTGGTGGCCAATGCCGCCGACGCGACCGATAAGCGCCGCTTTCTCTCCCTCTCGGATGAGACTTTGGCCCTGCCCGAGAACGCGGGCGTAAAAATTTCGCTCGATAAGGGTGCCCGCACCATCACCATTGCCGATAACGGCATCGGTATGGGCAAGGAGGAACTGGCCGAAAACCTCGGCACCATCGCCCGCTCCGGCACCGCGGCCTTTGCCGCCACGCAATTGGCCGAGAAGAAGCCGGAGGATCGTCCGAGCCTGATCGGCCAGTTCGGCGTCGGCTTCTACTCCGCCTTCATGGTCGCGGATAAAGTGGAAGTAACCTCGCGCAAGGCCGGGGCAGACGAGGCCTGGGAATGGGCCTCCGACGGCAAGGGCAGCTACACGTTGAAAACCGCAGAACGCGCCGAGGCCGGCAGCACCGTGGTGCTGCACGTGAAAACCGATGCCGATGAATTCCTGGAACCGCTGCGGATTAAAACCATCATCCGCAAATGGGCAGACCATGTGGCCCTGCCGATCGAGCTGGAAGAAGACGGCAAGTTCGAGCCCCTCACCGAAGGCAAGGCGCTATGGCGCCGTGCCAAATCCGAGGTGACGGCGGACGAATACAACGATTTCTACCGCCATACCGGGCATCATTTTGACGAACCCTGGGCCACCATCCACTGGCGCGCCGAGGGCACGCTGGAATTCTCGGCCCTCCTGTTCATCCCTGGCTCCAAACCGTTCTTCCCCGTGGAAGAGCGCCACGACTCCAAGGTGCGGCTGCATGTAAAACGCATGTTCATCAGCGATGGAGCAAAACTCCTGCCGGACTGGCTCTCCTTCGTTTCCGGCGTGGTCGATACCGAAGACCTGCCTCTCAATGTAAGCCGCGAGCTGCTGCAGGCGACCCCGGTGCTGGATAAAATCCGCAAGGCGCTCCTCAACCGCGTGCTCTCCGAGCTGAAAGCCAAGGCCAAAGACCCGGAAGACTTCAAAACATTCCTGGATAACTTCGGCACGGTGATGAAAGAGGGGATTTACGAGGATACCGGCCACGCCGCCGACATCGCCGCCCTGCTGCGCTTTACCTCCACCAAGGAGGAATCCACCTCGCTGGAAGACTACATCGCCCGCATGCCCGAAGGGCAGGAAGCCATCTACTACCTCGCCGGCGACCCCGCCCACCTCAAAACCTCGCCGCAGCTAGAAGGTTTCGCCGAAAAAGGCTTCGAAGTGCTGCTCCTGGGCGACGCCATCGACGCCTTCTGGCCCGAACGCCTCGGCCGCTTCAAAGAGAAGAAACTCACCAGCGTTAGCCAGGCCGGCAAACTATTCGAACCCGGCGAAGTAACAGAAGACCTAACCCTTCTCTGCACCAACCTGGCCACAGCCCTCGGCGACAAAGTCTCCGGCGTATCAGTCTCAGCCCGCCTAAAAGACAGCCCCGCCATGCTAGCAGCCGCAGAAGGCGGCCCAGACCTCGCCATGCAACGCCTCCTCCGCCGCGCCGGCCGCCCCATCTTCGGCCCCGCCCCAAAACTGGAAATCAACCCAACCCACAAACTAATCCAATCCCTAACAACCCGCGAAGACCTAACCGAACCAGCCAACCTCCTCCTAGACCTGGCCCGCCTACAAGAAGGCGATCTCCCCGAAGACCCCGCCGCCTTCGTGCGCCAAATAGCCAATTCAATCTCGGGATAGGTTTGAGGTAAGGAAAAAGGCGAGGGGCTTTGCCCCCTCGACCCCGCTGGGGCCTGAGGCCCCAGACCCCCGATAGTTTAAGAAATAAAAAGAGGCCTGCCACTTCGGTGTTTGAAACACCTTGGAGGCAGGCC
>JAMFRU010000086.1 GCA_026224875.1 Acidocella sp. | reverse complement strand
GCTGCATCAGGCGGGCTGGGCCGTGAACAGAAAGCGTGTCGCTCGCATTTGGCACAGCGAGGGGCTGAAGGTTCCACAACGTCAGCCAAAGCGTTCACGGTTTTGGCTGCATGAGAGTTCATGCATCCGCCTGCGTCCTGAGCGGCCAAATCACGTCTGGGCATATGGTTTTGTCGAGGACCGCACGCATGACGGGCGTAAAATCCGGATGCTGAACGTCGTCGACGCAACCGCCCGTCTCAAATCACCGAATTGACTGCGTATGAAGTGGACCAGTCATCGGGGGCTTGCCAGTGGGAAGCGTCAGTAGGAAAAAGGCGGGGGGCTCCGCCTTTTTCCTTACCTCAAGCACCCAGGTTTGACATTTCCACACGTTGGCGGACTAACTGCGGCAACAAAAAAATGGGAGTTTGAAATGTCTCGTGGGTTGTTTGATTTAACGGGTAAAGTTGTGCTGGCGACGGGTGCCAACAGCGGCATCGGGCTTGGGTTTTTGCAAGGCTGTGCCAAGCAGGGTGCGGATGTTGTGGTCTGGGGCCGCCGTGCCGGCCGCAATGCCAAGGCACTGGAGCATCTGCGTTCCCTCGGCGCGCCGCGCGCTTTTGCGCAGGAGGTTGACGTCACCGACGAGCATGCCGTGGACGCCGCCTTCATCGAAGCCGTCAAAACCATGGGCCGGGTGGACTGCGTGTTCGCCAATGCCGGGTTTTCCTCGCGCGCATCATCCTTCGCCGAAATGACGAGCCAGACCTATCACGAGCTCATCAACGCCAACCAGCACGGCGCCTTCTACACCCTGCGCGCCGCCGCACGGCATATGACTGACCGCGCCAACGCCGGCGACCCCGGCGGCTCCATCGTCGCCTGCGGCAGCCTCTCCATCTTCCACGGCCTGCCCAACATGGAACACTACGCAGCCGCCAAAGGTGCTGTCGCCGCCATGATCAAAGGCATCGCCGCCGAACTCGGCCCCATTGGCGTGCGCGCCAACATGATCGCCCCCGGCTTCATCGTAAGCGGCATGATGGAAGGCGCTCCCGAAGAAATGGCCGAAGGGGTCAAAAAACACTTCGCCGCCCAAACCCCCATGGGCCGCGTCGGCGAAATCAGCGACATCGAAGGCCCCGCCGCCTACCTAGCCTCCGACGCCTCTGCATTCCACAGCGGCGACATCCTAGTCATCGACGGCGCTACCTCAGTACGCGCGCCCTGAACGCAAATACCCGGCGTGGTTAGTTACGCGGGGTAGGGCAGGGGTGTTCCACGGGGGCTCTGCCCTGGACCCGCCAAGGGCCGAAGGGCGGAGCCCTGGCCTTTTCCGTGGAAACACCCCGCCCTATCCGGCGACGCTAACCTCGTCGAGCATTTTGCGTACTTGGCGGGCGAGGGCGACGGCGCTGAAGGGTTTGCCGAGGAAGGCTATGCCTTCGTCTAGTTTGCCGTTGTGGATGATGGCGTTGCGGGTGTAGCCGGTGGTGAACAGCACGGGTGTGCCGGCGCGGCGGGCGGAGAATTCTTCGGCCAGTTGGCGGCCGTTCATGGGGCCTGTCAGCACCACGTCGGTAAACAGCAGGTCTATGCGGTGGCCGGCGTCGATGATGGGCAGTGCTTCGACGGCGTTTTCAGCCAGGAGGACGTTATAGCCGAATTCGCGCAGCACTTCGGCGGCGAATTCGCGTACGGCGGGTTCGTCTTCCACGATGAGGATGGTTTCGTCCTTGCCATGGCCGTGCCGTGCGGGTTCGGGGGCCACTGGCGCATCGGGCATTTCCACACCTTGCAGGCGCGGCAAGTAAAGTTTCACGGTCGTGCCTTCGCCGGGCTCGCTGTAGATTTTAACGTGCCCGTTCGATTGTTTGATGAAGCCGTAGACCTGCGCCAGCCCCAGCCCGGTGCCGAGCCCCACGGGTTTGGTGGTGAAGAACGGCTCGAACACCTGGGCGGCGACATCCGGTGCCATGCCGGTGCCGGTATCGGTCACCGCGATCATCACATATTGTCCTGGCCGCACTTCGGCCTCAGAGGCGGCGTAGTCTTCGTCCAGTATCGCGTTCTGGGTCTCTATGGTCATGTGCCCGCCGCCCTGCATGGCATCGCGCGCGTTAACGGCGAGGTTGAGGATGGCGTTTTCCAGCTGGTGGCCGTCGGCCTTCACCCGCCACAGCCCGGCCGCGCACATCAGCTCGAGCACGATATGCTCGCCCAGCACGCGGTGCAGGATTTCGGACATGCCGGTGACGAGCCGGTTGGCTTCCAGTATTTTCGGCGCCAGCGGCTGGCGCCGGGCGAAGGCCAGCAGCCGGTGCGTGAGTGCGGTGGCCCGCCTGCCGCCTTCAAGTGCCGCCTCGATCCGCCGTGCCGATTTCTGGTCCAGGCCGGCGAGGTCGCGCTGCATCAGTTCCAGACTACCCACGATGACGGTGAGCAGATTGTTGAAATCATGCGCGATGCCGCCGGTGAGCTGGCCGACCACATCCATTTTCTGGCTCTGCCGCAGCTGGTCTTCGCGCGCACGCTCCTGGGTAACATCGCGCCCGATGGCGTAGAATTGCCCGGCCTCCGGCAGCTTCACCACGCGCCAGGCGATGCGTGCCTCCCCGCCATCGGCCCGGCGCAGGCGTGCCTCCACTTCGCGCACCCCATCCCCTGCTTCATGCTCCTGGGCGAAGGCGGCGCGGGTTGCGGCCAGGTCATCGGCATGCACAACTTCGAACAGCGAGACGCCGGTGCGCAAGCCCGCCCGCCTTCCGGTTGCTTGGGTCCAGGCCGGGTTGAGGCTGATCAGCCCGCCTTGCGCATCCACCACCGCCAGAATATCCGCCGAGAGGTTGAAGATGCGGTTGAGCTCGTCGTTCAGGTCCAGCAGTTGGCGGGTCTGCCCGTTATGGCCGCTCATCACGATCCAGGCGAGGCCGACGGCCGCCAGCACGCAGAGCACGGCGGCCGCCTCGAATATCACGGCATTATGTTCATCGGCGATCCGAATCGCCATCAGCCTTCCACCCAGGGCGGCCTGCTGTGCGTCCACCCATTGGCGGGTCAGCAGCATGCGGCGCAGCTGGGCATCCTTTTGCACCAGGGCGATGGCGTCATCGTGCTTGCCGGCCTTGGCCAGGGCGATCGTCTGCGCGATCTCGTCCATTTTGCCTATGACCAGCGGCTGCACCGTGGAAGTATCGGTCAGCGTCGCCAGCTTCGCCAGCACCACCGGCACCTGCGGCAGAGAGAGCTGGTAGGGGCCGAGATAGCGGTCCTCGCCCAGCAGCAGATAACCGCGCTGCGCCGTTTCCGCCTGTTGCACGAAGTAGATCAGATTGGTGAGCTGGATCTGCTCCTGCTCCAGTTTGGTTTCCGCCGTGGCCCCGCGCCTGGCCGCCTGGCCGCACCACGCCGCCAGTAAAATTAACGCGAGCAGCAGGGCAAAACCGCCTGTTAAGAACGCCCGCGTGTTGCGACTCTGCTCCGTGGTGATCGTCCGCCTCATGCCACGCTCCAGAATCCTGCTCAAAAACCACGCCAGGTTGTGACAGAGGCTAAAAAATATCTTACAAATCTACCGCAGGGCGATATGTATCACCTAAGTGTACACATACCGGCATTCACCCTCTCTAACTATATAAAAACGTGACTTAATTGTCATTACACAGCATTAAGCCGTTAGTGTGCGAATGGTATTAGGAAGTGACGAGAATGGTGCCGCGAGGGTTAAGCGATCGTTTACAGCGGGTGAAGCGCTGGGTGCGCGGACGTCGCGCCACGGTCGCGGTTGTCGTAGCTATTTCCGCCCCGTTGCTGATTGCTGCCACCGGGCTCTCTTTGGACGCAGGCTATTGGTATCAGCAGCAGGAAAACCTTCAGATAGCGGCGGATGCGGGTGCATTTGCCGCCGCCAATGCTGAATTTTCAAATCCCACCACCATTACAACAGCGCCGGCCGGCCTGCCTTACGCGCAGAGCGCTGCCAATAACGCCACGAACGGCAAATATAATCTTAATGGCACGGGCGGAGGCACCATCACGCTAACTATCACCAATAACGTTACCGCCCCCGCCAACGGCACCCAATGGCAGGCCACAGCCTCGGCGCCACGTGCAATCTTCTTCTCGGGCGTGCGCGGTCCTGGGCTAGGCGGGTTTGGTTTAGGTACGCAATCCGCCACGGCTTATGCCTTCTATGGGGGGGTAGCTTCTGCCGGTGCCTGCCTATTTACCACGGGCAAGACGGGCACGGATATCGCGACAACCGGCGGCTCCGCCGTCATCAGCGCCACTGACTGCGGCTTCTACTCCGCCTCTACTTCCTGCGGAGGAAACAACTCGATCTCCGCCACCAATGGCACCAACATCTACGGCAAAACCGTCACCTATGCGTCGGGCGGTTGTGTTTATGCTGATACAAACGGCGGCGGGTCATTTGTTGGCACCACGGCGCAATTCAATGCCGGGACAACGCGCAGCACCACGGGTAACGGCGCTACCGCAAGTACGACACCACCTGCCATACCAGGAGCCCTCGCCAGCGGCGCAAGTCTTCCTGCGGCGCCCACGATGCAAGCGGCTCCAGCGCTCGCAACGAATCTCCCTAACGGTACGGCTTTTACCAGTGGCACCCCCAATTATGTCTCCGCGCAGACCGGCTTTAACTATAGCTCCCTTACCAATGGGGGTAACGGTGCCACCGCAATTTGGATCGGCACCACAACCAATACTGGAACCACGTTGGCGGCCACGGGCACAACCGAGGTCGGGAGTATCAGCTGCACCAATGGCAGCAACTGCAGCACGGTGAATTTCGGGGGTGCCAACGTATATCTGACGGGCAGCGTTAATCTCGCGTTCCCCAACAACGCGGGGGGTGCGGTAAATTTTAATAGCACCATGAATTCTATCGCAAGCGGCCTCAGCTTTCAAAACAGTTCCGGCTCAACGATAAACCTAGGGGCAGGCACCTATTATTTCGGTACAGGCAATACCGCATTGTCCATGGGGAACAGCGAGACCCTTAATACTAAACCGCTCAGCACGACCTACTTTGACGGATCATTTGGAACAAGTAACGGAAATACCTGGAACTTTGCCAGCAATAGTATGTACATGTTCAAAGACAATTTCTCAGCTTTCAGCGGCACATACACTTTTGGGGACAGCACCGGTACCGGTGGCACATATTATTTTGAAAACGGCCTCTACATGGTGAACAGCAACACCAACGTCACGTTTAAGCCGGGAATTTATTACATACTCAACAGTATCTTATGGCTAAAAGGGTCTGGGACACTCGTTGGCCATGGTGTCACTTTCGTGCTGGAAGGCACGTCAAGCTTCATTCTCGACAGCAACGGCCAAAGCATCAACCTTGCAGCGCCTGACGACCTCACCACCGCCAACGCTTCCACCCTCGTTAACGGCACCAGCACGCCCGCCAATGACCCGAATTACGACCCCAACTGCGTCGAGCCATCGAACTTTCCGCTATCTACTTACACAACAACGTCTACCACGGCCGGTGTTGCAGGCATGCCCATCGGCTGGCCGTATGACGGCAGCGATGGCCATGGGATTTGCGGTGTGCTGATCTACCAGGACCCTTCGGACACCTCCGCGGATTCTATTCCTGCCACAGCCTCGCTTACAGGGATCATCTATGCGCCCGGCGCGAGCCTCACACTACAAAACGGCACTGTTGCCACCGGTTCCGCCGCCGGCACCAGCGGCACGCTGGAAATAGTCTCGAAAACCATTTCGAATCCGAATGCCACGCTCAAGCTCTCTGCCGGAAACACGGGCGGCGTCGGTGGCGGCGGTGGCGGGACAACCCTCCCGATCGCGCTTCTGACGCGATGAGACCAGCATTGCCCCCCGTCCGCCACCTATGGCAGCGTTTCCACGCCGACCAAAACGCCGGTCCAGCAGTCGAATTTGCTTTTTGTGGTGTCGCCTTGCTGGCTTTTCTCATCGGCCTGCTCAATCTCGCTTTGCTCGGGCTCGACCTCGGCGCCCTGGCGCATGGTGTGCAGATGTCCGCGCGTTGGGCTTCCCTCCAGACGACATCCAGCTATGCGGCGTCACCGACAACAATCACTGAACCCTGCATGGGCAGCGTCGCCACCGCCTTCAATAATTACGCCTCAGCGGTGCTGCCCGTCCTAACCCAGCCAGGCACCGCCGCCGCGAATGGCTCCACCACCACTGGACATCTTACCCTCGCCACCAGCTGGACTGGTACCCCCGGCGCAGCTCCTGGTGTTTATCTTACGGTCACGGGTACATACGTATGGTCTCCCTTCGGCTTCGCCTCATTTCCCGCCATCAGCATACCTCTGAAAATCACCACCGCCTCGACTGTCATCGGCAGTTCGCAGACCGGCGTGACGGTAAACGGCACATGCAGCTGAACCCCTTTCGCAAAAATCTGCGGGACCGGCTTGGGCGGCGCGGCTCAGTTGCGGTCGAACTCGCCCTCGTTACGACATTTTTTCTGGTACCGCTGTTTTGCGGTGCGGCGGATTTCATTTCCATCCTCAACGCCCAGGCCCAGCTCAACACCGCCCTACAGGCGCTGGTTTACTACAGCTGGAGCAATACCTCAGCGGCGGGGGCGACGAGTTATACCAGCAGCGCCACCACGACGGCCGAAATGGCGCTCATCAACGCCATCAATGGCGCGGCTACATTCCATGTCACGCTCAATCCGGGCACCGTCGTAGGCAGCTATTCCAACCTGCAATATTTTTGCGTGACAACAACAACCACTCCCTACACCATCACCGCTAACGCTAACGCCACCTGTCCAAGCGGCCAAACCTTGCAGACATACGTGCAGTTCACTGTCAGCACCAAGGTAGGCCTGCCGTTTCCCATCCCGCTGAAGCTCACCAACCCTCTCCCGCTCTCCGCTACCGGCAGCGCGCAGGTACAGTAGGCAGCTAACCCCCCTTCAACCTATACGGCACCACCCCTCGCTCTGCCGTGCCCATGTCCAGCGCGCGGCCCATGGGCGGTACGGAGCGGTGGCGGCAGGTGGTGCGTTCGCAGGCGCGGCAGCCGGGGCCTATGGGGTCGGCGGCTTCTGGGGCCGACGTATTCAGCCCGGCTCCGTATACGGTTTGCGCCGCAAAGCGGGTCTCGCAGCCCAATACCACGGCCACGGCGCGCGGGCGGGCGAGGTAAGAGCCGGCGCCGCGCCCGACCGTGCGGGCGATATTCAGATAGGTCAGATCGTCGGGTGTGCGAGAAAACTGCACCAGAATTTCGCCGGGATGGGCGAAGGCGCGGTACACGTTCCATAGCGGGCAGGGGCCGCCGAATTGCGCGAACTGGAAGCGCGTGGCGCTCGAACGTTTGAGGATATTCCCGGCGATATCGGTTTTTACGAAATAGAAGGGGATGCCCGGCAGGTCCGGCCGCTGCATCGTGCTCAGGCGGTGGCACACTTGCTCGAAGCTCGCGCCGAACTGGTGTTGCAGGCGCTGGATGTCGTGGCGCATCACGCGCGCTGCCTCGTGGAAGCGCCGGTAGGGCAGCATCAAGGCACCGGCAAAATAATTGGCCAGGCCGATGCGCGCCAGGCCCAGAGCCTCGGGGGATGAAAACCCCTCGCGCCGCAACTCCTTCTCGATGAGCGTTTTCTGCTCGATCTGGCCGATGACATGCGCCAGCCAGAAAATCTCGCTCTCGGGCGCCACATCCTCGGCCAGATACAGCCGCTTGGAGGCCCGGGTGAGGCGCCAGAACACGCCGGCCCCGAGCAGCCCAGAGGCGCCGATGGTGGTTATGCCATGTTTGTCGTGCAGGTACCGCCTAAGGTCCTCGCGCAAGGTTGCCGAGGCAAAGCCGTTCGCCTCGAACAGTGTTTCGGCGGCACGGTCCAGCCGGTCAAAATGGTTCTGGCGGGACTGCACCCAGTCGCGCACTTCATCATACGGAAAGCGCGGCGTGGCGGCCGAGGGGGCGGCGAGTTGCTCGGCCTGGGCGCTGTAGGCGCGGTATAGTTCCATGAAAGCATCCGCGAACGCGGGGGCTGTGCGCACCAAAGCGCGCAGCTCCGCTGGCGTATGGCTTCTGGTGCGAAACAGCGGGTCGGCCAGGTCCTCGCGCAGCTGGCTCTCGCGCCTGGCGTCCTCGCTATCGGCAAAATAGGCCTGCGGCACGCCCAGTACGGCCACCAGCCGTTCCAGCAACGCTGCGGTAAGCGGGCGCTGGTCTGCTTCTATCTGGTTGAGGTAGCTGGGCGATATGGCCAGGCGCTGCGCCAGTGTGGTCTGCTTCAAGCCCGCCTGCGCGCGGGCCCGGCGCAAACGCTCGCCTGCAAAGATTTTTCTCTCGGTCATGAGGCAAATCTTCGCAAAATTTACAAAACCCCGCAAGGCTTTCGCATCTATCCGCAAGCCTCGCTCTGGACGCAGGCAGGATTTGGCGCAAAGACAGCTGCAATTCGCTCAAAGCGCGTGCCAACTCTTGCATGAAGGTAAACTCCATGACCGAAGCGTCTACCCTGCCCAAGCCGAAGAAGTCGGTTGCCCTCTCGGGCGTTGCCGCCGGCAACACCGCACTTTGTACGGTCGGCCGCACGGGCAATGACCTGCATTATCGCGGCTATGACATTCTGGACTTTGCCGATTCCGCCGAATTTGAAGAGATCGCGCATCTGCTGGTGCATGGCACGCTGCCGAATGCCGCCGAGCTGGCCGCCTATAAGACCAAGCTGAAGTCCCTGCGTGGCCTGCCCGCCGCCGCCAAAGCGGTGCTGGAGCAGCTCCCCGCCAGCGCGCACCCTATGGACGTGCAGCGCACGTATGTGTCGGCTCTGGGCACGATTTTGCCCGAGGCGCATGACCATAACCACCCCGGCGCGCGCGACATTGCTGACAGACTGATCGCCTCAGTCGGCTCGGCTTTGCTGTACTGGTACCATTACGCCACCAACGGCAAGCGTATCGAGGTCGAGACCGATGACGACACCGTCGGCGGGCATTTCCTGCATTTGCTGCACGGCAAGGCGCCGCGCGCCAGCTGGGTGCGCGCCATGCACACCTCGCTCATTCTCTATGCCGAGCATGAGTTCAACGCTTCCACCTTCGCCTGCCGCGTTATCGCCGGCACGGGCTCGGATATTTACTCCGCCATTACCGGTGGCATCGGCGCGCTGCGCGGGCCCAAGCATGGCGGCGCCAACGAGGTCGCGTTTGAAATCCAGAAGCGCTATTCAGACCCGGATGCGGCCGAGGAAGACATCAAAGCCCGCATGGCGGTCAAGGAAGTCATCATCGGCTTCGGCCATCCGGTGTACACCATCTCGGACCCGCGCAATGTCGTGATCAAGCGCGTTGCCAAGGAGCTTTCGGACGAAGCCGGCTCGACCAAAATGTACGACATCGCCGACCGCATCGAGACCGTGATGATGGACGCCAAGAAGATGTTCCCGAACCTCGATTGGTTCTCGGCCGTCTCCTACCACATGATGGGCGTGCCGACCGCGATGTTCACCCCGCTGTTCGTTATCTCGCGCACCTCCGGCTGGAGCGCGCATATTATCGAGCAGCGCATCGACGGCAAGATTATCCGTCCTTCGGCCAACTATACCGGGCCTGAAGATTTGAAGTTTGTTCCGATTAAAGAGCGGTAAAAAGCACTACTTTTTGTGAACAAAAAGTAGCAAAAAAACTTCTACCTGGGGGCATGGGCTGCGGCGGTGCCGCAGCTCATGCCCCCAGGTAGAAGTTTTTTGGTTCTTTTTTTCAAAAAAGAACTACTTCCTTTCAGGAGTCTTCCATGACCTACCTAAGTTCTTCCTTTTATTCCAAAGAAACCACCGGCGACCGTTTTCGCGCGCTATTGGCCCGCCCCGGCATTCTGCCGATTCCCGGCGCGCATAATGGCCTGGCCTCGCAGCAGGCCGCCCGCGCCGGCTTTGATGCCTGCTACCTCTCCGGTGGCGCGATGTCCGCCTCCATGGGCCTGCCCGATCTCGGGATCATCACCGTGGATGACGTGGCCTTCTTCATCCGCCAGGTTACCCGCGCCTCCGGCCTGCCCGTGCTGGTGGATGGCGATACCGGCTACGGCGAAGCGCTGAACGTGATGCACATGGTCCGCACGTTTGAGGATAGCGGCGCCGCGGCACTGCACCTGGAAGACCAGATTTTGCCGAAAAAATGCGGCCATCTGAACGATAAGAAACTGGCTACCCCGGAGGATATGGCAGCGAAAGTGGCCGCCGCGGCACATGCCCGCCGCCACATTTATATCATCGCCCGGACCGATGCCGCTGCCTCCGAAGGCCTTGAAGGTGCCGTGGCGCGCGCGAAACTCTACATCGAAGCCGGCGCCGATGCGATCTTCCCCGAAGCCATGATCACCGAGGAGATGTTCCGCGAATTCGCCCGGCGTATGCCCGGCGTGCCTTTGCTCGCCAACATGACCGAATTCGGCAAAACCCCGTACTAGACCCAGGAGCAGTTCGAGGATTTCGGGTATAAAATGGTCATCTGGCCGGTTACCTCGCTGCGCGTTGCCGCCAAGGCGCAGGAGAAGCTTTACGCCGCCATCAAGAAGGACGGCGGCACGCATAATTGCGTGGAGCAGATGCTGACCCGCAAAGACCTCTATGCCACCATCGACTATGATGGTTTCGAGGCGCTGGACAGCACCATCGTGAAGACCATCGTGCCGGAAGCGATTCCGCAGCGCGCCTAACCTGCTGACCCCCAAGGGCCGAAAGGCCCTTGGGTTCGCTCCTACCGCGTAAACACGCCCAGCCCGGGGCCTTCGGTCTCGAAGAGTTCAAGCGCCACCTGCCTGCCCGTAAAAACCGCCTTGAACAGCGAGCCGGGCACGGCACTCTCACCCCCGGCAGTCATGGCGAACACATCGCCCGCCCAATGCCGGCATTTATATTTCACGCCGGCCGGGCCGAGCGTGAGCACCAGCCCGCCATTCTCCACACCCACCAGCAGCTTGCCGTAATAGGCGCTGTTATAAATGCCGGTGTAGAACGGCAGCGGCTTCGGCGGAAAAGGCAAGGGCGGCTGCCGCTGGCCCGCGAGCGAGCCCTCGGGCGCGGTGATCCCGGCAAAAGCCTTGGCCATTTCCGCTGCCCAATCCTTCTGCAGCGCGCCGTACTGCACCCAATCAAAAAACGACAGGCACAGTGCCTCCGGCACGCCGATGAGCCTGGCATTGGTGAGCACGACAATGCCGAGATTGGTCGAGGGTATGATCATGAAACACGTCGCCGCCCCCATGATGAAGGCGCCGGAATGGTCGGCCAGCATCCGCCCGGCATCGCTGGTGCCGACGTTGAAGCCGAAGCCGTAATAACCGGCGGGGCGGCCGTCATGCGCCGGGCGGGTCAATATCTGCTGTTCGATGACCGGCCGAAGTGCAGCTTCCGGGATCAATTGCGTGCCACCCACATTGCCCATGCCCAGCATCATGGACAGCCATTTGGCCAGATCGTTTACCGATGAGCTGACCCCGCCTGCCGGTGATTGCGCATCCGGGTCGCGCGGCGGGCCGGGGACGAATTTGCCGTCCACCGGCACATGGCCCACGGCATGGTTGGGGCGCGACTCGAAATCGGCAAAGCGGGAGCTGGTGCGGGACATGCCGAGTGGCTGGTAGATCATCTGCTCCGACAGAACCGCCCAGTCCTGCCCGGACTTTACCGCGACGGCTTGCGCCGCGGCGGTGAGGCCGAAATTAGTATAGTGATACTTGGTGCGAAAACCGTCGAGCGGCACGTAGCGCAGGCGGTGCAGAACATCGTCCCGCCCGTAGCCGACACTCTCCAGCAGATCGCCCGCGTGGTCCGGCAGGCCCGAGCGATGGGCGTAGAGATCGCCGATTGTTACCAGCGCCGTGGCCTTGGGGCCGGACAGCGCAAACCACGGCAGTAATTCCCGCATCGGCGTATTCCAGGCAACCGACCCGTTGCCCACTTGGCGCGCCACCACCGTGGCGCCAACGGATTTGGACACCGATGCCAGCTGAAACACCGTGTCCGGGTTTATCAGCGCCGGCGTGCCGGCCTTGGCGACGCCATAGCCCTTGGCAAAAATCGTCTTCGGCCCCTGCACCACGGCAATCGCCATGCCCGGAATGCCGGAACTGGCCAGCAGCTTTTGCGCGAGCGCGTCGAGCTGGGGGATGGCCGCAGCAATGCGCGGCTGCGGCACCGGTCCAGGTGCAGCTGAGGCTTTACCCAAGCTGGCATCGAGAATACCCGCCCCCAGCGCCCCGCATAAAGCCGATTTGAGCAAGCGCCTGCGGCGCAAAACAACATTGTTCCGGCATGGGCCCTGGTACAACACAACCTCCGTTGGTTATTTTGGAGATATTGTTGCCATACCGGCGGCCTTAAGCAAGTAACCCGCGCGAGGCCTAGCCGCCGGCGAATTGCAGTTCGAGCTGGACGCCGTGCGGGTCCTGGATGAAGAGCTGGATGATGCCGCCGCCCTGGCCGTCGAAATAGCCGAATTTTATGCCGAGTGAGGTCAGGTGGGCCATCATGCCGTCTGGGTCGGCGCAGCTTAGGGCTACGTGGTCTATGGGACCGGTGGGGCCTGGATCGCTGTCGTATTGGCGCAAATGGATGATGGGCTGGTCGTTGGCGTCCAGCAGCCATTGCGATTGTTCGGGTTTGAGGCCCATGGGGCCGTTTTTGGGGCGCAGTTGCAGCACTTGCGCGTAGAATTGGGCAGAGGCGAGCACGTCTCTGCTGCGGATGTTCACATGGTTTAGGCCGATGACGCTCATTTGGACCCTCCCCGGCTTTGCCGGTGATTATGCGGGTAGTGCTATAGCCCGAATTTTGCGCGGTCAATCTGCGGCTGGCCAATATCACCGGCGGCAAAGGCCACGATCTGTTTACGGATGAAGTCATCGGGCGAGGCGGCCCATTCCAGCAGGGTTTCGCGGACTTCCCCGTGGGTGGGGATGATGATGCGACCGGCCTCCATGCCGTCGGCGAGGATAATTGCGGTTTCTTCCGCGGTTTTCAGCCAGAGGTGTTTGCCGGGGCCGCGCATGGCGACGTCATCAGAGAAGATTTTCATGTTGTTGGCGATACCCGTCATGACCGGGCCGGGGATAAGGCAGCTGATTTTGAGACCTCTGGGGATGGCGTAAATGGCGAGATTTTCGGACAGGTTGATGACGCCGGCTTTGGAGACGGCGTAAGGAATGCGGTTGGCGGCGTAGGGGTAGAGCCCGGCGAAAGAGGCGGTGTTGACGATATAGCCATGGCCACGCTTCAGCATTTTCGGCAGAAAGATTTCTACGCTGCGCACCATGCCCATGAGGTTGCAGCCGATCGTGCGTTCCCATTCGCTGAAGGGGAAATCTTCCGGGTTGCCGCTTTGGATAATGCCGGCATTGTTCATCACGATATCGATTTCGCCCAGGGCGGCCTCCGCGGCGGCGGCGGCTTGCGCGAGGGAGTCGCTCTGCATGACATTGCATTTCAGCGCGATGGCTTCGCCGCCGGCCTCGCGGATGAGGGCAGCGGCTTCCTCGGCCCCTGCGAAATCGAGATCCGCCACGGCCACGCGCGCGCCGCGTTTGGCAAACTCGCGCACCACGGCGCGGCCGATGCCCTGTGCCGCGCCGAACACCAGCGCGCTTTTGCCTTTGAAAATCTCAACCACGTTTATATTCCCAGTTCAGTGAGCAGCGCCGCGGCCGCGGTCTCTTCGTTCTTCTCCTTGCGGCGGCCCCAGATCACGATATCCCCCGCCCGTTCTTGCGATTCCCCGCGCAAGGCCGAAGTCAATGCCGGCATTGCCGCCGGTGATCACCACGATTTTTCCGGTCATGTCCCAGGGTAGCTGTGACATTGCCGCGCCTCCAGCCACGGTATCGCCGTGTGCATTATACGCAACTCTATTGCCATAAAACTCAAAAAGTCAAGATACATCTGGATATATAGTATCCTCTATTATCCGAAGCCCTCTCGAAATTTGCCAATCCCCTTCCCCTCGCGCATCACTGCTGAAACGATGTAAAAACGCTGGAAACAGAGGACGGGGATTTGGCTTCAGGAAAATCGACAATCGACGCCGCCGCGGCGAGCTTGCGCAGCATCGTGCTGGATGCCGAACCAGGCACACTGCTCGGTAGCGAAGACGCGCTGGTAGCCAGGCTCGGCGTATCGCGCAGCACGGTCCGGCAGATCGCCCGGCTGCTGGAACGCGAGGGGTTGCTGCGCGTGCGGCGCGGCATCAACGGCGGCTATTACGGCGTGCGTCCCACCATCGGCACCATCGAAACCACCGTCAGCGCCTATCTCGAAACACTGGACATGGACAGCCAGGACCTCACCACCATCGCCTCGGTGCTATGGGTGGAAGTGATGCGCCGCGCCGCCGCCGTGCCACGGGAAACCTCCGCCCCAATGGTGGAAAGCATACGCCGCAAGCTCGAAAAACTGAAACCAACAGCAGTGTTCTCCGACATCAGCAAGCTCGAACAGGAAAGCCAGCGCGCCGTGTTCGACCTGGTGAACAGCCGCTACATCGAGCTGATCTTCCAAATCAACACCGCCTTCGCCCAACGCCGCTTCGCCGCCCCCTCCGCCCGCGACGATACCGAAGAACACCGCGCCTTCATCCACGAATGGCGCCAAGCCAAACGGCTGGAACTAAACGCCATAGAAGACGGCGACGCGGACCTCGCAATGATGGCCGCCCGGCACATGCGCAACGTCTGGCACCGCCGGCTATGGGACTGCGCCCCTCAGCCCTCTTAGGGCGGGGCGTTTCCACGAAAAAAGGCGGGGCTTTGCCCTCGACCCGCTGGGGCCTGAGGCCCCAGACCCCCAACAATCGGGTTAGAAAAAGAGGGGCCTCTTCCAGCCGCGACACACACGGTACCTGGAAGGCCCCTCTTTTTCTAACCCGGGT
>JAMFRU010000010.1 GCA_026224875.1 Acidocella sp. | reverse complement strand
CACACCGCTGATCCCGCCGAGCGTGAACGTCGTGAGGAAGCCCAGCGCGAACAGCATCGGCGTATCGAGGTGCAGCACCCCTCGCCACAAAGTCGCCAGCCAGGAGAAGATCTTGATGCCGGTCGGCACGGCGATGACCATGGTCGCGGCCAGGAAGTAGGCCTGCAGGTCGACCGGCATGCCCACGGTGAACATGTGGTGGGCCCAGACGATGAAGCCGATGAAGCCGATCGCCACCATCGCGTAGGCCATCGCCAGATAGCCGAACACCGGCTTCTTGGAGAAGGTCGAGACCACCTGGCTGATGATGCCGAAGCCCGGCAGGATCAGGATGTAGACCTCGGGGTGGCCGAAGAACCAGAACAGATGCTGGAACAGCACCGGATCTCCGCCGCCCGAGGGCTCGAAGAAAGAGGTGCCGAAATTGCGGTCCATGATCAACATGGTGACGGCACCGGCGAGCACGGGAATGGCCAGCACGAGCAGGAAGGCGGTCACCAGGATCGACCAGCAGAACAATGGCATTTTATGCATGCCCATGCCGGGCGCGCGCATGTTCAGAATTGTGGCAATGAAGTTGATGGCGCCCAACAGCGAGGAAATACCGGCCAGATGGAGCGAGAACAGCGAGAAATCGGTCGCCATGCCCGGTGAATACTGCGCGTTGTCGAGTGGCGGATACAACGTCCAGCCGGCACCAGTGCCTGAGCCCATAAACAGCCCCAGCATCACGAACACGAAGCCGCAGGCCAGGAACCAGAAGCTCATATTGTTCAAACGCGGGAACGCCATGTCCGGCGCGCCGATCATAAGCGGCACGAACCAATTGCCCATGCCGCCGATAAGGGCCGGCATCACGAACCAGAAGATCATCAGCAGACCATGTGCCGTGATGATCGCATTCCAGGTGTTGCCGTTCGTCACCCAGTCGTTATGCGGGTACATCAGCTGCTGGCGCATGATCATCGACAGCGTACCGCCCACGCAGGCGCCGATAAACGCCATGGTGATGTAGAGCGTGCCGATGTCTTTGTGGTTGGTGCTCATCAGCCAGCGCTGCACGAAGCTCTGCTTGTGGTGCGCGTCGTGGCCGTGCGCGTCGTGACCGTGAGCATGATCATGGGTGGTGGACATGGTATTAATCCCTCAGCGCGAGCTGGTTACGGGGAAGAGGAGAGGAGAAGGGCTGTACCACGGTGTTATCCGTGTAAGTGGCAAGTGCTGCCTTCGTCCAGGCAAGATAATCGGCCATTGGTACGGCCTTGATCTCGAGCGGCATGGCATCGTGGTTCAACCCGCATATCTGGTTGCACTGGCCATAATAGGTGCCGGGCTTGTCTATGATGGTCCAACTCGTCTGGCTGGTGCCGGGAATGGCGTATTTCTGCACGCCGAGCGAGGGCAGGTAGAAACCATGCAGCACATCGCCCGAGGTGATGATGAACTTGATCTTCTCGCCTACGGGCAGGACCAGCGGATGGTCGACCGAGAGGCGGCGGATCTCGCCCGGCTGGATCTTGTCATCGGGGACCATGTAGCTGGTATAATCCAGACCAGGCACTGCATTATAGTTATATTCCCAGTACCACTGGTGCCCGGTTACCGTGACGGTCATATACGGGTTGGAATCATCGGCCTCATAATAGATCAAATTCAGCGAGGGGATGATCACCACGGCCAGGATCAGCACCGGCACGACGATCCAGATCACCTCGATCAGCGTGTTATGCGTCGTGGTGCCCGGCTTCGGGTTGGCTTTGGCGTTGAAGCGGATGAACACATAGCCCATCAGCCCGCCGGTGAACACGACCACCGCGGTCATGATCCACAGCACATACTGCATCAGCCAGTCGATTTTTGCCTGCATCGGCGAGCCCGATTTGGGGAACCATAGCTGCCAGTTGACCGGCGCATTCACGTAGGCATTCGCCGCCGCTGTCGGGTCGGGCGCCGTGGCCTGGGCTAATGCGCTGTGCCCAATGAGGACAAGAACACTGGCCACGCCCAAGACCGATACAAAACTCCGCTTCATGCGTCTGATTTCCCGCTACTGTCGAACCGTGCGATCGGCCCTTATCTGCGGGCCAGTGATATAAGCGGGGGGAGTTTAGATCAAGCGGTCTGGGGCAGAAGCTTGCAACATCATTGCTATGTGTCTTATCCGCGCCTCAAGCCGGGACGAGAACGCCGCCGCGCCATTGCTGTAAAGTCACGTAAGCCCCTGTATTCTGGCCATTATGGTCGAATTGCACGCCAAAACCGTTCACCAGGCCGCCATGCGGCATATTGGCCTGGCGCAGCGCCCCCAGTAATTTGCCCGGGTCGCCGTCAACGCCATTCAGCGTGTCGAACACCAGACGCGCGCCGGCATAGGCGGTCAGGCTGTCCGCCGCGCGGGGGGCGGTGCCGTAGCGCGCGAGGTAGGCGGCACTTATGGCGGCGGCGGGTTCTGGATAAAACGGGGCGGCGATAACATAGGCTTTGTCGAACGCGCCGGGCAGCGAGGCGGCGGCCTCGCGGAACCGGTAGCCGGCGCCATAGCCGAGCAACGCGCCGGGCTGCCAGTTTTGCGCGCGCGCGGCCAGTGCCAGGCCCAGAGATTCATCCGGCCCAGCGGCGTGCAGCAGCACATCGACCTTGGCGCGCATCAGCCTTCCGGCCTCGTCGTGTAGATCCTCGACGCCTTCCGGGTAGCCGATGGAGAGGGTGACCGGCAGTTTGGCCGCGTTCAGCGCCGCGATGACCGCGCTGGCAAAGGCGCCACCGGTCGCGCCACTATTATATAAGAGACCGAGATTGCGCCCGGCGAAGCGGGATTGGATGGTCTGCACCGCCAACTGCGCTGCCATTTGGGTGGACGGCCCGGTGCGGAGCAGAAATTTGAAGCCGCGGGTGCAGATGCCGTCGGCAGGTGCGGTCAGCTCGATGAACGGGATTTGCGCCAGCTCCGCGGCTGCCGAGGCCGGGTAGGAGAGTGCTGAGTCACCGCTGCCGAACATCACTATTGTATGGCTGTTTGTGATGAGCCCGTTGACCACGGCGGTGGCATCCTGCGGGGAGGGCATATCGGCGCCGATGAGATTCAACCGCACGCCGGCGATGCCGCCATTGGCATTCACCGCATCGGCCGCCAGCTGAATGCCGCGCCATACCTCGTCGCCCAGTAGGGCTGCCGCGCCTGAAAACGGCAGGGCGGCGCCGCAGGTAAATGTGGTGGCGGCACGGGCGGCCGGGGCGATGAGCGCCGCACCGGCCAGCCCCAAAGCCAGACGGCGGGACAGGATCATGGCTTTTCACTCGCACCCTCGCCGCATTGCGGCAAGACTTGACGCAGCACTCTCAGGAGAGAAGTCTGCGCGCCATGACTTTGCCCAAGACTTTGCCCAAGACTTTGCCCGAGACCATGCGCTGCATTACCGTACCCACCCCCGGCGGACCGGAGGCGATGCAGATGGGCATAGCAGCGCTGCCTGTGCTGAAAGAGGATGAAATTCTCATTCGCGTGCAAGCGGCAGGGGTGAACCGGCCGGACGTGCAGCAGCGGCTGGGGCTGTACCCGCCCCCGCCTGGCGCCAGCCCGCTATTGGGGCTGGAAGTGGCCGGCGAGGTCGTGGCTCTGGGCGCCATGGCGAGCGGATTTTTCCCTGGCCATAAGGTAACCGCGCTCTGCAACGGCGGCGGCTATGCCGAATATGTGGCGGTACCGGCTGGCCAATGCCTGCCCTGGCCAGAAGGGTACGACGCCATAAAATCCGCCGCTCTGCCTGAGAATTTTTTCACGGTCTGGGCCAATGTTTTTGATATCGCCGGGCTGAAACCCGCCGAATCCCTGCTCGTGCATGGCGGCACCTCCGGCATTGGCCTTACCGCCATCCAGCTCGCGGCAGCCCAGGGCAGCCAAGTGTTCGCCACCGCCGGCTCGGCGGAAAAATGCGCTTATCTCGAGCGCTATGGCGTGCCCGCCATCAACTATAAAGAGCAGGATTTTTCGGCCGTCATCCACGAGCAGACCGAAAAGCGCGGGGTGGATGTGGTGCTGGACATGGTTGGCGGACCTTATATTCAAAAGAACATCCGGGCGCTGGCCCAGCGCGGCCGGCTGGTGCAGGTCGCCTTCATGCAGGGGAGCAAAGCCGAGCTGGACCTGATGACGGTGATGACCAAGCGCCTGACCATCACCGGCTCGACCATGCGCCCGCGTACAGCGGGCGAAAAAGCCGCCATCGCCACTTCGCTGAAGCAGAAGGCCTGGCCGCTGTTGGACCAGGGCAAGATCGCCCCGGTCATCGACAAGGTTTTTGCCTGGGAGGACGCCGCGGCAGCGCACCGGCTGATGGAAAGCAGCCGGCATATCGGCAAAATCATGCTGCGGGTTGCCGATTAAGCGGTGGATTGAGCGGCACCAAGGTTGAATTTTGCGCGATTCAGTCTATTGCCAGCCGCATGACGCCGGGAATGCATTTATGAAACCCATCATCTTCACCGCCCTGTCCTGCCTGGTGCTGGCCGGCTGCGGCGCCACGCCCATTACTCCGGCGCAGCAGGCCGAAAATGCCGCCTGCTCCTCCCAGGCTGGTGCCACCTATCAGCAGAACACCGTCGACCAGGAAGCGCGCACGGCACAAAACGGGCAGCGCTACTCCGCCACGCCAAACCATGTGTTCGATGCCGAGACCATGGGCGCGCAGCATGTCTACCAGTCCCAGCTGCAGCAATGCGAGGACAACGGTAATAACAATGGGCAGCCCGTGGTTAACGGCGTGCCCGTCGTCACACCGCATATCATCACGAACTGAGGGAGTTTACCCATGAGCCGCATCATCCGCACCGAGCCCTCGCCTGTCCTGTCCAAGGCGGTCGAGTATCATGGCTTTGTCTACACCATGGGCGTCGTAGCACTCGACCCGGAAGGCGATATCACCGCCCAGACCAAGGACGTACTGGCGCAGCTGGATGCATTGCTGGAAACGCATGGCACGGATAACACACGCCTGCTCCAGGCGCATATCTGGCTCAAGAATATAACGGATCGTTCAGCTTTGAATGCGGTGTGGACCGCCTGGCTGCCGGACGGTTTGGCCCCCGTGCGTGCCTGCGTGCAGGCCGAACTGGCCGATCCGCGTTATCTGGTGGAGATCATGCTCACGGCCTGCCGCTAACGAAGCAAAATCTGTCCGATTCATTAATGGTTAAGAATTAGGACGTTATTGATTCTTATTGATCACGGTTTCGTGATATTCCGAATCGGGGCGCTAGTGGACATCCACTGGCGCCCTTCTTTTTTCCGATTCATGACCAATAGGAAAACTGTCATAACTTGCCTGCATAGCCGGGCTGCAAATTACATTTAATACAGCATGTGTCTTTTTTGCCGCAGCTTTGTATTGCGCCACACGCAATCCACCCGTAGCCATACGGTATGGTTCGTCGTCTGGTTTCGCAGCAGGGTGAGGCAAAAATGGCCTTCAATACAACGAAGATGCTCCGGGTTTCGGCCCGAAACATACTTCTGGGCGCATCGTTGGCCCTCTCCGTTTTTGCTGTTAACCCCGCGTTAGCCGCTACCGAACACGGCACGGTGCATCGGGAGCATGGCACCACCAAGCTCTATCATCGCACAGCCTATCATCATTCCACGCATCATTCCGGCCTGCATGGCACGGCCCGCCTCACTAACACTTCCTTCGAGGAAAACGGTGCGGCCCCGCATGTGGGAACCGGCCATAGGCACCACTACCGCCATGCGCGTTATGCCCATTACGCGCATTACCATTCCGGCCTGCAATGCGTACCCTATGCGCGCGAAATCTCACATATTTCGCTCTCCGGCAATGCATTCCTGTGGTGGGCCGAGGCTTCCGGCCGCTACGCCCGCGGCACCACGCCCGAGCAAGGCTCCGTGCTGAACTTCCGCGCCGTCGGCCGCATGCCGCTCGGCCATGTCGCCGTCGTCACCGCCGTGCTCGACAACCGCACCATCCTCGTCACCCAGGCGAACTGGGTCCACGGCACCATCACCAACGATGTCACCGTGCAGGATGTGTCGGCGAATAACGACTGGACCCAGGTGAAGGTCGAGCTTGGCGACACCGCCACCACCGGCGCGTCCTACCCGACCTATGGTTTCATCTATAACCGCCCGGATACCGGCCTCGTGATTGCCAACAATGGCCCCAGCAACGGCCAAAACAACGAAGTGGCCGAAGCCCCCGCCGTGGTGCAGGTGAGCGCTGACGCCCCGAACCGCAACCTGCAATAAGACTTCAGAAATTCTCATATAACGCCGGCCCTTGGGCCGGCGTTTTTGTTTGTCCTGGGGTTTGGCGGCGCCATCCCGGCATGCTTAGCTCGTGCAACCCTCTATAAGGAGCGCCTGCATGACGACCGCCAATTCCCGCACCGCCGACCACGAGATTTCACCGATTTTCCTGGAGCGCTGGTCGCCCCGCGCTTTTACCGGCGAGGCGATTTCCGAAACCGAACTGCGCACCATGTTTGAAGCCGCACGCTGGGCCCCCTCCTCCTACAACTCCCAGCCCTGGCGCTTTGTGTACGCCAGGCGCGACAATGCCTATTGGGACAAGCTTCTTGGCCTGCTCATCCCCTTCAACCAGAGCTGGGCCAAAACCGGCTCCGCCATCGTCTTCATCGTCTCCACCGGCACCATGCCCGGCAAGGAAGGGCCGGTGCCATCGCGCAGCCATGCGTTTGATACAGGTGCGGCCTGGGGCTACCTCGCATTGCAGGCCAGCCTGATGGGCTGGCAGGCGCACGGCATGGTCGGCATCGAATGGGACCGCGTAAACACCGAACTGAACCTGCCCGAAGGCTACCAAGTGCTGGCCGGCGTTGCCATCGGCAAACAAGGCCCCGCCACTTTGCTGCCCGAAGCACTGCAACTGCGCGAACACCCGAGCCCGCGCAACCCGGTTGGCGATTTCGTGGTCGAGGGTGGGTTTTAAGGAAAAAGGCGGGGCTCTGCCCTCGACCCGCTGGGGCCACAGGCCCTTAGCAGGTCCAGGGCAGAGCCCTGGCCTTTTCTCTTGGGCGCCAACCGCACCATATAGCTCAGCATGCGGTTGCCGATATTGGCGATGGGCACGACGGAAATGATCACGCCGCCTCCTAACGCATCAGCCGGCGCATGGCGGTATCCAGCCCGGCCAGGGTTAGCCCGTACATGCGCTCTTCCATCAATTTGTTGATGGTGCCGATGGTATGGGTGTGCTTCCAGTACGGCTCGGCGGTGGGGTTGAGCCATACGGCCTTGGGGTAATGCGTGATGAGCCGTTGCAGCCAGACCTGGCCGGCCTCGGCATTGAAGAAGCTCGCGGCACCGCCGGGCTGGGTCAGCTCGTAGGGGCTCATCGAGGCGTCGCCTACGAAAATCAGTTTCCAGGTGTGGTCGTATTTGTTCAGCGCATCGAGGGTCGGCAACTCATCTGTGCGGCGCATGCGGGCATCGGTGTAGAGCGAATCGTACGGGCAGTTGTGGAAATACAGATGCTTTAAATGCTTAAATTCGGTTTTGGCCGCGGTGAACAGTTGCTCGCATAATTTGATATGCTCATCCATCGAGCCGCCGATATCCAGCAGCAGCAGAATTTTTATCGCGTTATGCCGCTCGGGCACCATCTGCAAATCCAGATACCCGGCATTGCGCGCGGTGGAACGGATGGTGCCGTTGAGATCCAGCTCTTCGGCCGCACCCTCGCGCGCGAAACGGCGCAGGCGGCGTAAGGCGATTTTCATATTGCGCGTGCCAAGCTCGGCATCGCCGGCGAGGTTTTTGAAGGAACGCTTGTCCCAGACTTTTACCGCCTTGCGGTTGCGCCCGTTCTCCTGGCCTATACGCACGCCTTCCGGATTATAACCCTCGGCGCCGAAGGGCGAGGTGCCGGCGGTGCCGATCCATTTGCTGCCGCCCTGGTGGCGCTGTTTCTGCTCCTCCAGCCTCTGGCGCAGGGTTTCCATCAGTTTCTCGAAACCGCCCATGGCCTCGATTTGCGCTTTTTCTTCGTCGGTGAGGTGTTTTTCAGCAAGTTTTTCGAGCCATTCGCGCGGCAGTTCGCGCACCGCCACCTCGCCGGCGATTTCCGGGGCCGGATTCAGAATACCCTTGAAATGCTCACCAAACACGACATCGAAGCGGTCGAGAAACCGTTCATCCTTCACCAGGATGGAGCGGGCGAGGTAATAAAAATGCTCGGTATCGAAGCCGGACAGGCCCTGCAGCATTGCCTCCTGCAAGGTGAGGAATTCACGCAGCGAGGCTTTGATGCCCGCCGCGCGCAGAGCCAGGAAAAACGTCAGAAACACGGCTCAGCCGCGCCGCGCCAGAAACGCCACGCGCTCGAACAGATGCACATCCTGCTCGTTCTTCAGCAGTGCCCCGTGCAGAGGCGGAATGAGTTTCGCGGCATTTTTCTCGCGCAGCAGTTCGGGCGCGATATCCTCCACCAGCAGCAGTTTCAGCCAATCCAGAAACTCCGAGGTGCTGGGGCGCTTCTTTAAGCCCTGCACGTCGCGCAATTCGAAGAAACTGGTCAGCGCCTCGTGCAGCAGCAGATGCGAAATACCTGGGTAATGCACTTCCACGATGCGTTCCATCGTCTCCCGATCGGGGAATTTTATGTAATGGAAGAAGCAGCGGCGCAGGAACGCGTCCGGCAGCTCTTTCTCATTATTAGAGGTGATGACGATGACCGGGCGCTGCTTGGCCTTGATCGTCTGGCGCGTCTCGTAGACGTAGAACTCCATGCGGTCGAGTTCGAGCAGCAGATCGTTGGGAAATTCGATATCGGCTTTGTCTATCTCATCTATCAGCAGCACCGGTGCGGTTTCAGCCTCGAACGCATCCCATAATTTACCGCGCACGATGTAATTGCCGATGTCGTGTACCCGCGCATCGCCGAGCTGGGAGTCGCGCAGGCGGGACACGGCGTCGTATTCGTACAGCCCCTGCTGCGCCTTGGTGGTGGATTTAATGTGCCAGGAAATCAGGTCGCGCCCTAAAGCGCTGGCAATCTCCTGCGCCAGCACGGTCTTGCCGGTGCCGGGCTCGCCTTTGATGAGCAACGGCCGCTGCAACGCCACGGCGGCGTTCACGGCCACTTTCAAATCCTCGGTGGCGACAAAATTCTCGGTGCCTTCAAAGCGCATTGTTGCTTCCCTTCTCTTAAGCGGAAGGTAGCTGCGCTGCCGGTCACGTCAACTAGTTGGAAAGCTCCACGAGGCGGAAGAGCCCAAGCGGGCGCATATCCGTCACTTTCGCGCCGGCGCGGTCTTCGGCACAAAAAATATTCTCCATCCGTATGTCCGGATGCCAGCCAAGCAAACGCGAGGCCGGGGCCATGGCGCGTTCCAGCCACCACATCGGCCCGCGGTCCTGGGCAAAATGGTTGACGATGAGGATTTTGCCGCCCGGCCGCACCACGCGGCGCAATTCCGCCACCAGCGCGTAAGGGTCCGGCACCACGGAGGCGACGAACATGGCCACCGCCACGTCGAAACTGCCGGGCTCGAAATTTGTGGCCTGGGCATCCATCTCCAGCAGCTCCTCGACATTTTGCAGCCCCAGCCGGGCGGCCCGGGCGCGGGCGCGCAGCAGCATGGCGCGCGAGAGGTCGATGCCGGTGATGCGTTTTTCCGGCGCGTATAGCGGCAAAGCCAACCCGGTGCCGACGCCGACTTCCAGGACTTTGGCACCCGGCGTTGCGTTAACTGCGGCGACCGCGGCGCGGCGGGCCTTGCGCGAGATTATCCCAAACCAGCTGTCATAGGAGTTTGCATAGCGGTCATAGGTGGCGCGGATCGCATCGGCATCCAGCCTGGTTCTGGGGCCGCGTAGCGCCGCGCCGTATGAATCCGCCATATTTGCTCCCTTAACCGCGACATGAAATTGCAACACAGCTTGCGCGGAACCCGCAGCGGAGGCAATGGCGAAGCGCAATTTTTACCGAACGATAACTTCTTGCACCATGTTGGGGGTTAGAATCTGCGGCAGGATTTCGGGGCCTGCCCCCGGCGGATAGTATAAATACAGCGGCACGCCGGCGCGGTTATTGGCTGTGAGCAGGGCGGTGATGGCGGGATCGCGCTGCGTCCAATCGCCTACCAGCAGGGCGACATTATGGGCGGCGAAGGCGGTTTGCACCTGGGGCGAGAGCAAAGTGCCGTGCTCATTCACCAGGCAGGTGACGCACCAGGCGGCGGTGAGGTCGATGAACACGGGGCGGTTCTGTGTGCGCAACGCGGCCAGGCGCGCGGCACTATAAGGTTGCGCGCCTGGTAATGTGAGAGGGGGGGAAGGTGCTGTGTGCAGCAAGGGCAGCAGTAACAGCACGGCCAAAGCCAGAAGCGGTTTGCGCCATAGAGCGAGGAGCAGAACCCCCGCGCCCAGCAGCAGGAGCAGCAGGCCCGGCGCACCGGATTGGCGAAACAGCACCCAGCCGAGCCAGGCGAAAGTGCCGAGCATGGGCAAGGCCAGCAGGCGCTGGAGCCAGAGCATCCAGGCACCGGGGCGGGGCAGTTTTGCCGCCAGCTGGGGGATGAAGGCCAGGAGCAGTATGGGTGCGGCCAGCCCCAGCCCGAGGCAAGCAAAAATGCCCAGAGCCGAAGCCGGCGGCAGCACCAGCGCGGCGGCTACGGCCGGGGCCATGAAGGGTGCGGTGCAAGGGGTGGCCACCAGTACCGCCAGCAACCCGGTGAAAAAGCTGTTCTGGGCCGGCACGCGGCGGATAAAGCCGGGCGGGTTAAAATGGAACAGCCCCGCGAGGTTCAGGGCGGCGGCAAATATCACCCAGGCGGCGAGTGCGACAAACACCGGCGACTGAAACTGGAACCCCCAGAACGCCCCCACCCCCGCCGCGCGCAAGGCGAGCAATAGCCCGGCGAGAGCGAGCATCGAGACCATGACACCGGCGGTGTAGCTCCAGGCCTCGCGCCGTATATGCCCATGCGCCGCCCCGCCCAGCCGGGCGAAGGCGCAGGCTTTTAACGCCAATATGGGGAAAACGCAGGGCATGAGGTTGAGGATCAACCCGCCCAGCAAGGCCAGCGCCCAATACGGGGCCCAATAGATAGCATGGCTTGGCGGTGCGGCCGGTGTGGGGGTTACAGCCAGCGCCTGCATCTGGCCGGATGGGTCCGTCAGCTCCAGTATGCCGGGCAATGAGGCCCCCGGCTGCGCCAGTTTCAGGCGCAATTGCAGCCCGGTGGCGGTGAAGGCAAGCGGCTGCGGCGCGGCATTGACGATACCGCCCGGCGCCAGCGGGAAAAACCGCGCCGCCCGCACCTGCGCCGCGCCCGGCCCGGTGATGCTTAGCGTGCCATCGGGCGCCAGCGTGGTGGCAAAGGGCGAGGGCACGATGGCGGATGGCGTAAACAAACCCGCCTCGGCCGAGGCCCCGCCGGTGAGGGGGAGGGTAAATTGCGCACGTTCCGGCACGCAAATATCGGCGCAGACGAGCCAGGACGCCCGCACGGAAATATCGCCCGCGACATTCTGCGCCGCAAACGGCAGCACCACGTGGCCGGAGAGCACATAAGCGCCGAGACCGCCTTGGGCCAAAAATTCCGGCGGCGGGAAGGATAAGGCACCCAACGTAATGGGCGGCTTGGCGATGACATGCGGGGCAAACCCGGCATCACCCGGATTCTGCCAGTAAATATGCCAGCCGGGCTGGAGCGTGAACTCCAGCGCCAGCTGCACATTGCCGCCCGGCGCCTCATCAATGGCCGAGATCAGCCGCACCGTATCGCGCGGCGACGAAAACACATTGCTCGCCGCGGCGAAGGCCAGATGGGGCAGGAGCAGCAGTAAAAACAGCCAGCGCATGGGCTCCTATCGCACGGGCGGGCGCGCTCTGGTATCCGGGCGCGATGTTCGACCTTCCCGTCGCCGAAATCCTGCCCGAGCTGATCCGTACCTTGAAAGCGGGGCAGAATGCCGTGCTCGTTGCCCCGCCGGGGGCGGGTAAGACCACGCTGGTGCCGATTGCCGCGTTGCAGGCGGGATTGGGCAAGGTTTTGCTCCTGGAGCCGCGCCGGCTCGCGGCCCGGGCGGCCGCCATGCGTATGTCCGATCTGCTGGGCGAGAGCGTGGGCGGGCGCATCGGTTTCCGCACACGGCTTGAGAGTGCCGTGAGTGCGGCCACCGAGGTGGAGGTGATTACCGAAGGCCTGCTCACCTCGCGTTTGCTCACCGACCAGGGGCTGACCGGCGTGAACCTGGTTATTTTCGACGAGATTCACGAGCGCAGCCTGGAGGCGGACCAGGCGCTCGCTTTGGTGCTCGATTTGCAGCGCACCCTGCGCCCGGAACTGCGTATTCTGGCCATGTCCGCCACTGCCGAGGCGGCAAAAATTTCCGCGCTGCTGAACGCACCTGTGCTGGAGAGTGCCGGCAAGATTTTCCCCATCGAGGTGCAGCATTCCAAGCGCGACATCATGTCCGCCCGCGACCTGCCCGAGGCCGCCGCCAAAGCGGTGCGCGAGGCGTTGGTGGCCCATTCCGGCGATATTTTGGTCTTCCTCCCCGGCATGGGCGAAATCCGCCGCACCCAACAGGCGTTGGATAAATGCCCGGCTCTGGTACTGCCGCTGCATGGCGATCTGTCGCGCGAATCCCAGGATACGGCGCTGCGCGAACATGCCGAGCGGCGGGTGGTGTTGGCCACGTCCATTGCCGAGACCTCGCTTACCGTGCCCGGCGTGCGCATTGTCATCGATGGCGGGTATCGCCGCGCGCCGGTGCTTGATTCCGCCTCCGGGCTGACGCGGCTGGCCACCCAGCGCATCTCGCGCGCCGCCGCCACGCAGCGGGCCGGGCGTGCGGGGCGGCAGGGGCCGGGGGTTGCGATCCGGCTGTGGTCCGAGGCGCTGCATCGCGGGTTACCGTTGTTCGAAACACCGGAAATCCAGAACGCGGAGCTTTCCGGCCTGGTGCTGGCCTGCGCCGCCTGGGGCGAGCTGCCATCGGCTTTGCCGTTCATCGACCAGCCGCCGGAGGGGGCGGTGAAAGCCGCCACCACACTGCTGGTGGAGCTGGGCGCGCTGGAGGAGAACGGGCGCATTACAGCCTATGGGCGCGAGATGGCGCGGCTGCGCGCCGAACCGCGGCTGGCCGCCATGATGCTGGCCAGCAGCCACAAGCCCGAACGCGCCATGGCCGCCGAGATTGCCGCCATATTGGAAGATAAGGATTTTTTATCGCGCGGCGCCTCGGCCGATATTCTGCTCCGGCTTGAGGCTTTGGCCGGCAAGGGAGAGGGCGACCGGGCCATCATGTCCCGTGTGCGTCAGGGCGCCAAAATCTACCGCACCCGTCTGGGGGTGGGCTCCATCCCGGCGGACGGCCATCCCGGCGCGCTGCTGGCCGCCGCCTTCCCGGACCGTGTCGGCCAGGCGCGCGGGGCGGCCGGCTCCTACCGGCTGGCCGGCGGGGGCTCGGGTAATCTGCCGCCCACCGACCCACTTTCGCGCGCCCGGCTGCTGGTGGCAGCCTCGCTCGACGCCAAAGGCAAGGTGATCCGCCTCGGGGCGGCGCTGGATGCCGATGATCTGCCGGATTTTTTATCCGCCCGGCTCAAAACCACGCGCGAGACGGGGTTTGATCCCAGTGTGGGGAGTGTTTTGCTCCGTGAGCGGGTGCGGCTGGGAAATCTGGTGCTCACTGACCGCAGTGCCCCAGCGAACCCCGAGGAAACCCAGGCGGCTTTGGCGCAAGCCCTCTCCACCAGGCTGGACCAGCTCGACTGGACCGAAAACGCGGCAAGTTTTTGCGCCCGGGCGGCTGTGATGCGTGGCCTCGATCCGGAATTTCCAGACCTCTCCCGCCCTGCTCTCGCCGCATCCGTGCAGGACTGGCTGGCGCCGTACCTGGCCGGCATGACCAATTTGCGGGAAGCCAAAACCGTGGGTGTTTATGCTCTGCTGCGCGGCATTTTATCGCATGAGCAAGCCACAAAACTGGACCGTGACCTGCCCACCGAATTGCATCTGAAAGGCGGCACGGTGCGCATCGATTATTCCGGTCCACTGCCCGTAGCCTCAGCCCGCGCCAAAGCCTTTTACGGCACGGATGCCACGCCAAAACTCGCCGGCGGTAAAATCCCGCTGCAACTGGCGCTGCTCTCCCCTGCGCAACGGCCTATCGCCATAACCGCGGATCTTGCCGGATTTTGGCGCGGCGGCTGGGGCGATGCGCGCAAGGATATGCGCGGGCGGTATCCCCGGCATGATTGGCCGGAAGAACCCTGGAAATAGGCTGGGAAGCAAGGGGGCTGGAGGTAGCGGGAATCCAATTCCCGCTCATAACCAATTGAAAAATAATATTTATTTTAATCAGATTTTTTACTAAGGCCCCCAAGAAAGCCCCCAGCGCATTCTGCTGGACATAAGAAATTTGCCAAAGACAATCTTATACCAGTCATCGCGGTCTCTGACTCTTTGTACGATTCCGAAATTCGGCTGGGCTGTGATTCACTGAGGCGCGCCGATTCGGGTGCGGGAGGTGGGTATGGGTCGGCCGGTTGAGATCACGAAT
>JAMFRU010000085.1 GCA_026224875.1 Acidocella sp. | reverse complement strand
ATCGCCATCACGCCGCCGGCACGGTGGACATCCTCCATATGCACATTGGCGATGGAAGGCGCGACCTTGCACAACACCGGCACGTGGCGCGACAGGCGGTCGATATCGGCCATGGTGAACGGGACTTCCCCTTCGTAAGCCGCAGCCAGCAGGTGCAGCACCGTGTTGGTCGACCCGCCCATGGCGATGTCCATCGTCATGGCATTCTCGAATGCCTTGAACGACGCGATGCTGCGCGGCAGGACCGACGCGTCGTCATGTTCGTAATAGCGCTGGGCCAGATCGACGATCAGGTGACCCGCCTCGATGAACAGGCGCTTGCGGTCGCCATGGGTCGCCAGTACCGATCCGTTGCCGGGCAGCGACAGGCCCAGCGCTTCGGTTAGGCAGTTCATCGAATTTGCGGTGAACATGCCGGAACACGACCCGCAGGTCGGGCAAGCCGACCGCTCGATGGTCCTCACGTCCTCGTCGCTGACACTGGCGTCGGCGGCGACGACCATGGCGTCGACCACGTCCACCGCGTGCGTCTTGCCTTTCAATACGACCTTGCCAGCCTCCATCGGTCCGCCGGACACGAACACCGTCGGGATGTTGAGACGTAAGGCGGCCATCAGCATGCCGGGGGTGATTTTGTCGCAATTGGAGATGCAGACAACCGCATCGGCGCAATGCGCGTTGACCATGTATTCCACGGAATCGGCGATCAAATCGCGTGAGGGTAGCGAGTACAGCATGCCATCATGCCCCATGGCGATGCCGTCATCCACCGCGATGGTGTTGAATTCCTTGGCGACACCACCGGCGGCCTCGATCTCGCGCGCCACCAGCTGGCCGAGGTCCTTTAAGTGTACATGCCCCGGCACGAACTGCGTAAAACTGTTGGCGATGGCGATAATCGGCTTGCCGAAATCGCTGTCCTTCATCCCCGTGGCGCGCCAAAGTCCGCGGGCACCGGCCATGTTGCGGCCGTGGGTCGTGGTTCTGGAGCGATAGGGGGGCATGACTGGTCTCCGAAAGGTGATCCTCCTTAATTAAGCCAGTTCAACACATCGGTAAATCTCAGCGAACCGCGTGGTAGCCGCGCGCCAGCGGCACGACCCGTTTTACCGGGTATCGCCCGCGCGCTGGTGTCGGCATAGTAAAACCAGGCCGGTTGAGGAGATTTTATGTTCGGGGTTTTGGTGATTCTTCTGGCCGCCATCGTGATTATGGTGCCGCTCACCCGCTATGCGGGTTTGGGGAGCATTCTGGGTTATCTGCTGGCCGGCGTCGCCATAGGTCCCTCCGGGCTCGGGCTCATCACCAATGTCGGCGAGATCGGCAATGTCTCCGAGCTGGGCGTGACCATGCTGCTGTTCCTCATAGGGCTGGAACTGCGGCCGCACCGGTTGTGGATTTTGCGTAAAGCCGTGTTCGGCATGGGGGTTGGGCAGATGCTGCCCACGGCGTTGGTTGTTGGCGGGCTGGCTTATTGGGTTGGCATACCGGGGGCAGGGGCCGCGGTACTGGGCATCGGTTTGGCACTTTCCTCCACCGCCATCGTGCTGC
Organism: Acidocella sp.; assembly: GCA_026224875.1. GTDB lineage: Bacteria > Pseudomonadota > Alphaproteobacteria > Acetobacterales > Acetobacteraceae > Acidocella. The sequence goes on along the minus strand of JAMFRU010000085.1, from coordinate 28,221 downwards.
CGATGCTCAGCGAGCGGAACCTGCTCCCCTCCGTTGCCGGGCGCGATGCGTTTGCCGTGCTGCTGTTTCAGGACATGGCGGCAATCCCGGTTCTGGCATTGCTCCCGGTGCTGGCCGGCGGCGGGGTGGCCGGGCAGATATCCTGGCTGGCTTTGGCGAAAGGTGCTGCGGTGGTGGCGGGCATTCTGGTGGTGGGTGTGCTGGCGGTGCGCCCGATGTTCCGCATGGTGGGTTACACCAAATCCCCGGAAGTCTTCACCGCCACCGCGTTGCTGCTTGTGGTGGGCACGGCGGCGCTGGCGGACTGGGCCGGGCTCTCGGCCTCGCTCGGTGCCTTCATGGCCGGGGTGATGGTTTCGGATTCCGAATACCGGCATGAAATCCAGGCCGATATCGAGCCGTTCGAAGGCCTGCTGCTCGGCTTCTTCTTCATGTCCGTCGGCATGTCGGCGGACATTGCGCTCCTGCTGCGCCAGCCGGTGGAGATTATGCTTCTGGTGCTGGGCCTGCTGGTGGTGAAGGCCGCAATTGCCTTCGCGGTAAGTTACAGCCGGCGGCGGCTGACGGGTGCAGCCTTGCGTTTCGCTCTGGCGCTGCCGGAGGGTAGCGAATTCAGCTTCGTGCTGTTTGGCGCCGCCGTGGCGGCAGGCGCGCTGAGCCAGGCCCTGGCCGCCGAGGCCACGCTGGTGGTCGCCCTCTCGATGATGGCCGCGCCGGTGGTATTCGCCGGCGCCGAGCGGCTCATCATGCCCCGGCTGGAGCGCCGCGCCGCGCCTGCCTTCGATAAGATCGAAACCGAATCCGCGCCCGTCATCATCTGCGGCTTCGGCCGTATGGGGCAGATCATCGGCCGCATGCTGACGATGCAGCGGATCCGTTTTGTCGCATTGGATAAAAGCCAGGAGCAGGTGGATGTGGTCCGGCGCGTGGGGGCCAAAGTGTTTTACGGCGACCCAACACGCGAAGAGGTGATGCGCGCGGCGGGGGCCGAAACCGCCAAAGTGCTGGTCATAGCGCTGGACGACATGCCGGCGGCCTTGGCGGTGGCGCAGATGGTCCGGCGCAAATTCCCGCATCTGCAAGTGGTGGCCCGCGCCCGCAACCGCCGGCATGTGCATTCGCTGATGGGTGTTGGGGTCGAGACCATTGTGCGCGAGACGTTTTTCTCAAGCCTGCGCATGACCGAATTGCTGCTGGAAAAACTGGACATACCGGAGGAGCAGGCAGAGCGCGCGATCGAGTTGTTCCGTAGCCATGACGAAAAACTGCTGGCGGAGACCTACGCGATCGCCTCCGACGAAAGCAAACTGCTGCAGACGGCGCAGGAGGCCAACAAGGAGCTGCGCGATCTGTTCGAGGCGGACGAGAGTGATTAACGGCCGCATGCTGATCTTCAACTAGGCAGGGTTTGTTACAAGTGGCGCCGAAACAGGCAGGTAATCGGCCGTAAATGCCTATTCCGTGCCCGGAAACCCGCGGCACTCCGGCCAACCCTCGGCCGATCTGATCAAACAATAATCACGCCCCTGCGTTTGTCAGCGCTAACACGCTTGGCACCCAGCTTGCATAGCAAATCAACGGCAAGCGCCGGATTTCACGGTCTGCCGGCGGCCTCGGCTGATTTCGCAACCATTGATTTCGCAAGCGTCGCGGCAGGGGGGATTTCGCATTGTCTGTTACCGTTCAAGCCCGCCCCTATGAATTCACGCTGAACCCGCAACAGGCGGCGCTCGTGATTATCGACATGCAGCGCGATTTTGTGGAGCCGGGCGGCTTTGGCGATGCGCTCGGCAACGATGTCTCGCAGCTACGCGCCTGCATCGGCCCCATCGGCGCGGTACTGGCAACGGCGCGTGCCAAAAACATGCTGGTTATTCATACGCGCGAAGGCCACAGGCCGGACCTCGCCGATCTGCACGGATCAAAACACCGGCGCGGGCGTTTTGCCACGCGCATTGGCGATGCCGGGCCGATGGGCCGTATTCTGGTGCATGGCGAGGTCGGGCACGGTATTATCGCGGAACTGTCCCCCATTCCCGGCGAGCCGGTGATCGACAAGCCCGGCAAGGGCGCGTTCTACGCCACGGACCTCGAAACGATTTTGCGGGCGCGCGGCATCACGCAGCTGATCCTTGCAGGTGTTACCACCGAAGTTTGCGTACACACCACTTTGCGCGAGGCCAACGACCGCGGTTTCGAATGCCTCGTGCTGGAAGACGGCACGGCCTCGTATTTCCCCGAATTTCACCGCATGGCTCTGGAAATGGCCTGCGCGCAGGACGGTATTTTCGGCTGGGTGGCGCCGGGTGCCGCCGTTATCTCCGCTTTGGCCCACACATAGGAGCAGGACCATGAGTGCAACCATCGGCAGACCGGCGTTCTGGGTGCCGGGCGATTGGAACGGGTTCTTTGGCCTGTTCACCAATGTGCTGCTCAACGTCATCGTGCTCACCGGCCTCTGCCTCGGCGTCGTGCAGATGCCGGCGGATGTCGTGTACGGCCGCATTTTGCCTGCACTCGGCATCGCGCTCCCGCTGGGCAATCTGTTCTACGCCTACCTCGCCTATCAGCTCGCCAAAAAAACCGGCCGGTCGGATGTTGCGGCCATGCCCTACGGCCCCTCCGTACCGCATATGTTCCTCGTCACCTTCGTGATCATGTTGCCCACGTATTTGAAGACCCATGACCCGATTGCGGCCTGGGAGGCGGGTCTGGCCTGGGCCTTCATCATCGGCGTTATCGTCACGCTTGGGGCTTTCATCGGGCCGACGGTGCGTAAATACACGCCCCGCGCCGCCATGCTGGGTGCGTTGGCCGGCATTTCCATCGCCTTTATCTCGCTCCGCCCGGCGTTTCAGTTTTTCCAGGTACCCTGGCTCGGCTTCTTCTCGCTCGGCATCATCCTCATCAGCTGGATGTCCAATGTCCGCCTGCCCTGGGGCATTCCGGGGGGGCTCGCGGCGGTCGTCATCGGTACCATTCTGGCCTGGGTCGCGGAGTTTTCAGGGTTGGCCGATGTCGTGCATCCGGCAGCGGTAGGTGCCGCCTTCTCCGCCTTCGGCCTGCATCCGCCCATCCCCTCGGGCCATTTCATAAAAGGGCTGCAGGGTATCGGCCCGCTGCTCGTTACCGCGATTCCGCTCGGGATTTATAATTTTACCGAGGGCATGAATAACGTCGAGAGCGCGTCGGCCGCCGGCGACAATTATGATTTGCGCAAAATCCTGCTGGCCGACGGCATTGGCGCGATGCTTGGCGCCGTGCTCGGCTCGCCTTTCCCGCCGGCCGTGTATATCGGCCATCCGGGCTGGAAGGCCGTGGGCGGGCGCATCGGCTATTCGCTGGCCACGGGCGTGGTCATCGGGCTGGTCTGCTTTCTTGGTATCACCGCTTTGCTGCTGGCCATTGTGCCGCTGGTCGCCATTTTGCCGATCCTGCTGTTCATCGGCCTGGTTATCGGCGCGCAGGCGTTTGAGGCCACACCGCACCGCCATGCGCCGGCTGTTATCCTGGCGATGCTGCCGAACATCGCCGCCTGGGGGCAGAACCAGATTGACGGTGCCTTGGGGGCTGCGGGCACAAGTGCTGCCGCCGTGGGGTTCGACAAACTGGCGGGCAATGGCGTGATCTATAAGGGCATGGAATTGTTCGGCGGCGGGGCGACTTTGGCCGGGCTCATCCTGGGGGCCATTGCGGTCTTTATTATCGACCGCGAGTTTAAAATGGCCGCTATCTATTCGGGCATCGGCGCCGTGCTTGCCTTCTTTGGATTTATCAACGGCACGCAGCTCGCCTTTGGCAATTCTGCGCCCGTTGCGCTGGGTTATGCGGTGCTGGCGTCCATCTGCCTCAGCTTCGCTTACGGCAAGTTAAAAACCGCGGCTGAGCCTGGGCTTTCGGCCGATTTGATACCACTCGACGAACTGGCTGAATAATCATGGACCTGCTCGAAATCGCCAGCATTCAGCGCGCCTATGCCACGGGTGCGCTAACGCCCGTGGAGCTGATGGCGGCGCTGTTGCAGCGTATCACCACCCATCCCGACCAGGCCGTGTTCATCAGCCTGGTGCCTGAAGCGGAGCTGCTCGCCGCGGCGGCCGCACTCGATATTCGTGGCATGGAAAACCTGCCGCTGTTCGGCATCCCCTTCGCGGTGAAGGATAATATTGACGTCGCGGGCCTGCCGACCACCGCCGCCTGCCCGGAATTTGCTTATATGCCGGCGCATGATGCGCTTTGCGTGGCGCGGCTGCGCGCGGCGGGCGCCCTGGTGCTGGGTAAAACCAACCTCGACCAGTTTGCCGCCGGGCTGAACGGCACGCGCTCGCCTTACGGGGCGCCGCGCAATGTGTTCAGCACCAACCATGTGTCGGGGGGCTCATCGTCGGGCTCCGGCGTGGCGGTGGCTTCCGGGCTCGCGGTGTTTGCTTTGGGAACGGATACGGCGGGCTCCGGGCGTGTGCCCGCCGCGTTCAACAATATCGTGGGCCTAAAACCGAGCATCGGGCGTATTCCGGTTACCGGGCTGGTGCCCGCCTGCCGCAGCCTGGATTGCATTACCGTGCTGGCCAATTCCGTGGCCGACAGCATGGCGGTGCTCAGCGTTGCCGAGGGCGATGATGCGAGTGATTCCTACGCCCGCCCGGTGACCAACACGCCATTGCCGGCCAAGCCGCGTTTCGGCGTGCTGCCGCTCGATGAGCGTGAGTTTTTTGGGGATTATGCGGCGGCGTCTTTGTACCAGGATGCCATCGACCAGGCTGTGGCCCTGGGCTGGGCGGAGCAAAAAATCGATTACGCCCCGTTTCGCGAAATCGCCGCCGCCCTCTACGGTTCGGCGCTTGCGGCTGAGCGCGTGGCCGCTTTGCCCGAATTCTACCCCGCACAGCGCGAGCTGATGGACCCTTCCGTGCGCGGCATTTTCGACAGAGCGGCGGGTTACACCGCGGTGGAGGTTTTTGCTGCCCAGCAGAAACTGCAGGCACTGCGCCGCCGCGCCCAGGCTGAACTCGCGCGTGCCGATGTTCTGCTCCTGCCCACAGCACCCTCGCTGCCGAGCATTGCCGACATGAAAGCCGCCCCGGTGGCGGCCAATGAGCGGCTTGGCCGTTACACCAATTTCGTGAACTTGCTCGATTTATGCGGCATCGCCGTGCCCGCCGGGTTCCGCCCCAACGGCCTGCCGTTTGGCGTAACATTGCTCGGCCCGGCGTTTTCCGAGGCTGCTTTAGCCGGGCTGGCCGATGGACTGCACCGCGCGTTGGGTGCCGGGAGTGGGCAGACCAAACAGCCCGCCGCCACGCAATATGACGCTCCCGCGCCGGGGCTCAAAACCTTGGTTGTTGCCGGGGCGCATCTCTCGGGCATGGCGCTTAACCATGAGCTGCTGGCGCTGGGTGCTACTTTGCTTTCGGCGACGAAAACCGCGGCGGAATATCAGTTGTACACTCTAGCCACTTTCCCGCCCAAGCCCGGCCTCGTGCGCAGCCCTGGTTTTGCGGGGGAGGGGATCGAGGTGGAACTGTGGTCGCTTACCGCTGCGGCCTTCGGCGATTTCGTGGCCGCTTTGCCGCCGCCCATGGGCATTGGCAAGGTGGTGCTGGCGGATGGCAGCGTACACCCTGGGTTTTTATGCGAGGCATATGCGCTGCAAGGGGCGGGGGATATCACCGCTTACGGCGGCTGGCGCAATTTTCGCGCTGCGTTCGTGGCGCGCAAGCGCGTCGAGGCTGAGGCCTCGCAGGTAAATGAGGCGGACGCCTCGCAAGCAAACCAGGCTGAGGCCTCGTAAGCAAACGCGGCGGAGGTGCGGTGAGGGGCAACGGGCTGCTGAAACTTTGGGCAGCGTGATGCGTCGGTTGGGGATTCGCCAGCCTGCCCCTTGAGCCTCCCCTTGGCCTGGAAATTGCTTCGATACACGCATGGGTAGACCCGATGGATACTGAACTGGACCCCTCAGCTCGGCCGCCGCTGCTGGTGCTGCGCGGCATCGTAAAGCAATTCCCGGGCTGCCTCGCCAATGACCATGTTGATCTGCAAATCGGCGAGGGAGAGATACACGCTCTGCTGGGTGAGAACGGGGCCGGCAAAAGCACACTGGTGAAAATCATCTATGGGGTGATGAAGCCTGATGCCGGGAGTTTTACCTGGCGCGGCGAGACCCGCACGGTGGCCAGCCCGGCCCAGGCCCGGGCACTTGGCATTGGCATGGTGTTCCAGCATTTCTCGCTGTTTGAGGCCCTTACCGTGTCCGAGAACATCGCGCTGGGTTTGAACGACCCCAAGGACCGCGAGAATCTGCCCGCGCGCATCGTCGATATCTCCACCCGCTACGGCCTGCCTTTGGACCCCACGCGCGCCGTGCATGATCTTTCGGTGGGTGAGCGCCAGCGGATCGAGATTGTGCGCTGCCTGCTGCAGAATCCCAAACTCCTTATCATGGACGAGCCGACTTCGGTGCTTACCCCGCAGGAGGTACACAAGCTTTTTGCCACCTTGCGGCGGCTGGCCTCCGAGGGGTGCTCCATCCTTTATATTTCGCACAAGCTCGAAGAGATCAGGGCACTGTGCGAAGCCGCCACCATCATGCGGCTCGGCAAGGTTGTGGCGCATTGCATTCCGGCGGAAAAAACCGCGCGCGAGCTGGCCGAGCTGATGATCAGCGCCAAGCTCAAGGAGCAGAGTTTCAGCCATAAAACCATCAGCACAGCGGCACCGCGCCTGGTGCTGGACCGGCTGACCGTGCGCTCCAACCAGCAATTCGGCACGGATTTGAAGGACATTTCCTTTGCCGTCGCGCCGGGCGAAATCCTCGGCATCGCCGGCATCGCGGGCAATGGCCAGAGCGAGCTGATGGACGCGCTCTCCGGCGAAATCCCCGCCGGCACGCCGCGCAACATCATGCTCGACGGCGCGCCGATTGGCCATGAGGGGCCACGCGCGCGGCGGCGGCGGGGTTGTTGTTTTTTGCCCGAGGAGCGCAACGGCCATGGCGCGGTAGGTCCGATGACCTTGGCCGAAAACGGGTTTTTATCCGCTCATGTACGTGGCGCGCTGGACCGGCTGGGGCTGATCAACCGCAAGCGCACCCAGGAATTCGCCGCCCAGGTCATCAAGACTTTCGACGTGCGGACCACCGGCCCGCGCGCCGAAGCTCGCTCGCTCTCTGGCGGCAATTTGCAGAAATTCCTGGTCGGGCGCGAGGTGTTGCAGCAGCCAGGCGTGCTGATGATCAGCCAGCCGACCTGGGGCGTGGATGCAGGTGCCGCCGCCGCGATTTACGAGGCGCTGGCCCAGCTTGCCGCGGCCGGGACGGCGATTGTGCTGATCTCGCAGGATCTGGATGAGATTTTGCTGCTCTGTGACCGCATCGCCGTTATTGCAGCCGGTAAACTCTCCCCGCCCATTCCGGTGCGTGAAGCCACCATCGAGACCATCGGCCTGCTGATGGGCGGCGACCATACGGCGGAGGAGAAACATGCTGTTCCGGCTTGAACCGCGCGGCCTGCGCTCGGATTTCTGGTCCTATGGCTCCCCGGTGCTGGCGGTGGTGCTTACCATTGTCACCATGGGGGTTATTTTCGCCATCATGGGCGCGCCGCCCATTACCGGCATTGAGACGTTCCTGATCTCGCCGCTGACCAGCCCCGGCGGCATCGGGTCGCTATTGGTGCGCGCCGCGCCGCTGATCATGATCGGTGTCGGCCTCGCGTTCTGCTATCGCGCCAATGTGTGGAATATCGGCGGCGACGGGCAGTTCACCATGGGTGCGATATTTGGCGGTGGTATCGCGCTCCTGTTGCCCAATGCGCCGTTCTGGTGGTGCTACCCGCTGGTGCTGGTTTGCGGCGTGCTGGGGGGGATGTTCTGGGCCGGCATCGTGGCGCTGTTAAAACTCAAATTCAACGCCAACGAGATTCTGACCAGTCTTATGCTGGTATATATTGCCCAGCTTATCCTGGTATGGCTCGTCACCGGCCCGTGGCGCGACCCGCAGGGTTTTGGCTTCCCGCAATCGGCGATGTTTGGTGCCGGCGCCACCACACCGGATTTCGGCACCACCTCCATCCATCTCGGTTGCGTGCTGGCCCCGTTGCTGGCGGTGGCATTATGGCTGGTGATGAGCCGCTCCGTGCTCGGCTTCCAATTGCGCGTCGTCGGCCAGGCGCCCCGCGCCGCGCGCTATGCCGGGTTCAGCAACGCCCGGCTTACCTGGATTGCACTTCTGGTCAGCGGCGGGCTTTCGGGCCTGGCCGGTATCATCGAGGTCACTGGCCCGATCGGTCAGCTCACCACCACCATTACGCCGGGCTACGGGTTTACCGCCGTTATCGTCGCCTTCCTCGGCCGGCTGCATCCGGTGGGCGTCATTTTCGCCGCATTGCTGCTGGCGCTGTCTTACCTTGGTGGCGATGCCGCGCAGATCAGCCTCAACATGCCCAACTCCATCACCAATATTTTCCAGGGCGTGCTGCTGTTTTATCTGCTCGGGGTGGATGTGCTGATTTTGTACCGCATCCGCCGCGTAAAACCGCGTATCGTGGAGCCAGCCGTATGAACCTTGTTTACGTCTCCAGCTTCATCGTCAGCATCATTGCGGCTTCCACACCTTTGCTGCTGGCGGCTTCTGGCGAGCTGATTACCGAAAAATCCGGTGTGCTGAATTTGGGTGTGGAGGGGATGATGCTGATCGGCGCCATCGCCGGCTTTGCCACCGCACATGCCACCGGCAGCGCCGCGTTGGGCATTGTGGCGGCGGCACTTGCGGGGGTGGCTATCTCGATGGTTTTTGCTGTGCTCACCCTCAGCCTGCTTGCCAACCAGATTGCCGCCGGGCTGGCTTTGACGATTTTCGGGCATGGCCTCGCCGCACTTTTGGGCGCGGGCTATGTCGGTATTTCAGCGCCGGTGCTACATGCGATTGCGATCCCGGTGTTGAGTGCCATCCCCTTCATCGGTCCCATTCTGTTCGACCAGAATATCCTTATTTATTTTTCCTTCCTGCTCATCTGCGCCATCTCCTGGTTTCTCAATAAGACCCATGCCGGGCTCATCCTGCGCGCGGTGGGCGATAGCCACGACGCCGCCCATGCCATGGGTTATCCCGTCATCCGCATCCGCTACGCCGCCACAGCTTTCGGCGGGGCGCTGGCGGGTATTGCTGGCGCGTATCTCTCGCTGTTCTACTCCCCGCTGTGGAGCCAGGATCTTTCCGCCGGGCGTGGCTGGATTGCACTTGCGCTGGTCGTGTTCTCCGCATGGCGCCCCTTCTATCTGCTGGCTGGCGCCTATCTGTTCGGCGGCGTCACCTATCTCGCGCTCTATCTGCAGGGGGTGGGCGTTTCCATTCCCTCGCCGCTCATCTCCGCTTTGCCTTACGCCGGCACCATTGCCGTGCTCGTGCTTATTTCGCGCGATGCCCGCCGGGTGCGCCTTAACCAACCGGCCTGCCTCGCTAAATATTTTCATGCTGTCGCGTGAATAACGCGCCAATCAATCGCTTAAGATTTTTTCGTAAACTAAGGAGAATCAAAATGGCTCATATAAAACGCCGCGGCTTTACCGCCATGCTCGGCGCCTCGGCCCTCGCGGCCCCCGGCATTATCGGTGCGGCCCGCGCTGCGGACCCGGTGAAAATCGGCTTCGTTTATCTCGGCCCGGTTGGCGATTTTGGCTGGTCCTATCAGCATGATGTCGGCCGCAAGCAGGCTGAAGCCGCGCTCAAGGGCCAGGTCGTTACCTCCTATGTCGAGAACGTGCCGGAAGCGCCGGAATGCCAGGCGGTGTTCGAGAGCCTGGCCGCTTCCGGCCACAAGCTGATCTTCGGCACATCGTTCGGCTATATGAACTATATGCTGAAGGTCGCGGCGAAATATCCGGATATTAAATTCGAGCATTGCACCGGCTACAAGCGCGCGCCCAACCTCGCGACTTACGACATCCGCTTTTACCAGGGCCGTTTTGTGCAGGGCGTGATCGCGGGTAAGCTTTCGAAGACGGGCGTGGCGGGCTATGTTGCCTCCGTGCCGGTGCCGGAAGTGGTGCAGGGTATGAATGCGTTCCTTCTTGGCATGCAAAGCATCAATCCGAAGGCCAAGCTGAAATTTATCACCATCGACAGCTGGTATGACCCGGGTAAAGAGGGTGATGCCGCCAAGGCGCTGCTCGACCAGGGCTGCGACGTCCTTACCCAGCATACCGACAGCCCCTCGCCGTTGCAGGTTGCCGCCAGCCGTAATTTGCCGGCCTTTGGCGAGGCCACGGATATGATCAGCTTCGCGCCGAAAACCCAGCTGACCGCGGATGTGAACGAATGGGGCGGCTATTATACCCAGCGCATCAAGGCACTGCTGGCGGGCAGCTGGACCAGCATCGACACGTGGGGCGGGTTTGCCGAGGGTATGCTGGTCATGGCGCCGTTCCGCAACATGCCGGCCGATGTTGCCGCTTTGGCAACCCAGACCGTGGCCGATATCACCTCCGGCAAGAACAAGGTGTTCGTGGGCCCGCTTACCGACCAGACCGGAAAAGTGTTTTTGCCCGCCGGCCAGGTGATGGATGACGGCACGCTTTCGGGCCTGCAGACGTTGATCCAGGGCATTGAGGGCAAGCTGAGCTGAATGGATCAGGACGCCGCCTCGCGTTATTTGGACGCTGCCTCGGAAATGCTTGGCCTGCCTATACAGGCCGGGCATCGCGCGGCGGTGGAGGCTGCCTTTGCCGTGCTGTTGGCGCAGGGGCAGTTGGTCACCGGATTTGCGATCCCGGAGGAGACCGAGGCAGCACCTCGCTACCGGCCGTGAGATTGTTCGAGCAATCCGCTATAGCGCTGGCCGGCATGGTGCGCGCTAGGCAGGTTTCCGCCGTTGCGGTGCTGGAGGCGCATATCGCGCGTATTGAGGCGTTGGATGCGACGCTCAATTGTTTTACGGATAGAATTTTTGATCGCGCTTTTGCCGAGGCTGCGGCGGTTGATGCGGCTCTGGCGCGTGGTGAGGCTGTGGGGCTGCTCGCTGGTGTACCGTTTGCGGTAAAAAATCTGTTTGACATTGAGAGTTTGCCGACCCGCGCGGGGTCTAAAATCCGCCGCACGTCGCCGCCAGCCACGCAGGATGCGCCGCATATTACGCGGCTGTGCAAGGCTGGTGCCGTGCTACTTGGCGCGCTCAATATGGATGAATTCGCCTATGGGTTCGTTACCGAAAACGCGCATGATGGCGCAACGCGAAACCCGCATGATACCACTCGGATCGCGGGTGGCTCTTCTGGCGGTTCCGTCGCCGCCGTTGCCGCCGGTTTTGCGCCCATTACTTTGGGTTCGGATACCAATGGTTCCATCCGGCTGCCCGCCGGGCTCACTGGTGTTTTTGGTTTGAAGCCCAGCTACGGGCGTATCACCCGCCACGGCACGTTTCCGTTTGTCGATAGTTTTGACCATCTCGGCCCGTTTACACGCAACGTGGCTGACCTCGCTCTGGTGTATGACCTGCTGCAGGATGACGAAATTTCCAGCACTGTGCTGGATCAATCTGCGGCGCCGCGCGTGGCGGTTTTGGACGATTGGTTCCGTTATGGTGCCAGTGCCGAAATGCTGGAAGCGGTGGAGATTGTGGCCCAGGCCTTTGGCAGCACCGCTACGGCCACGTTGCCCGAAGCGCGCCGTGCTCGCGCTGCTGCTTTCTGCATCACCGCGTTTGAAGGCGGGCAATTGCACAAGCCGAATTTGATCACGCGCCCGGAGGATTTTGACCCCACCACCCGCCCGCGCCTCATTGCCGGCGCGTTGCAGCCGGCCGAGACGATTTACCAGGCGCAACGGTTTCGCGCGTGGTTCCACGAACAGGCGCTGGCCTTGTTCGAGCGCTTTGATTTTCTGTTGGCGCCTGCGACTCCCTGCACCGCACCGCTCATCGGCCAGGCTACGCTGGTGCTGGGGGGAGAGGAATTGCCGCTCCGCCCCAATCTCGGCATTTACACCCAGCCGATCAGTTTTATTGGCCTGCCGGTGGTCTGCGTGCCCGTGGCTTCAACCGGGCTGCCGCGCGGCGTGCAGATTATCGCGGCACCTGGGCGCGAGGCTTTGGCGCTGGCTGCCGCGGCACAGCTCGAACGGGCCGGCGTATTGGATGCGAAAGTAGTGCCATGATCATCGACGATCCTATGGCAAAAGCTGAATTGCAAGCGAAGTTTGATGCCTATGAAACAGCGTTGATGACCAACGATCTCGACGCACTCGACGGTTTTTTCTGGCCGTCTGAACTCGCTCTCCGCTTCGGTGACACCGGATCCCTTTTCGGCATCAGCCAGATTGCCGCCTTCCGCGCGGCGCGCAAAGGCGGCTCGCCGCAACGTGAAATCCGCAACACGCACATCACCTGCTTTGGCCCCGATCACGGTGTTGCCACCACCGAGTTTTTGCGCGAAGGCGAAGCGCGGTTGGGACGCCAGACGCAGGTTTGGGTGCGATTCCCCGATCTCGGCTGGCGCATCGTTAGCGCGCATGTATCCCTCGTTGTGGGATAAATCCTGAATACGGCTGGATTCTCGCCCGTCTTTGCGTGTAGTGTTTTCGATACCGCTTGGCAGTGGAGCAAATCATGGACCAGATCGCCACCCGCCCCTCCTTCGGGCCGCCGCCCGAGAGCGAATACATATACGAGAACTGGGAAATTCTGGCGCGCCAATGGTATCCCGTCGCGCGGCAGGATGAGGTGAGCGCCAAACCTTTTGCCGCCGTGCTGCTCGACATTCCGCTGGTGTTGTTGCGTAACAGCGCCGGTATTCTCATCGCCCGCAACGCCTGCCCGCATCGTGGCGTGCCGTTGAGCATGGGGCAACTGGTGCAGGACGAACTGGTCTGCGCCTATCACGGCCTGGCCTTCAACGCGGCCGGCCAATGTGTGCGCATTCCCTCACAGCCCAGCTACAAAGGCTCGGCCAAACTCGGGTTGAAAACCTTTCCCGCCATCGAGCATCTAGGGCTCATCTGGACCTGCCTGTTGCCAGAGGGCGAACCCGTGCTGCCCGACATGCCGGAGTGGAACGACCCGGCATATGAAACAATCCTGCCACCCTGGCTTGATATCGCCGGCGCCCCGGGCCGCCAGCTCGAAGGTTTTATCGATGTCGCGCATTTCGCCTTCGTACACGACAAAGCCTTCGCCGACCCGGAAAACACCGTGGTGCCCGCTTACGAAACCAATGTGACAGAAACCGGGCTGCACACGGATTATTACAGCGACATCAGCAACTACCCCAAAGCCCTGCAACACCTCGCCCCGCCGGACTTCCGCTGGCTGCGTGCCTTCACCATATATAAGCCCTATTGTGCCAAGCTTACCGTGCATTTTCCGGGCGAACAGCGCTACCACATCCTAAACTGCGCAAGCCCCGTCTCAACACGCAAAACCCGCCTCTTCGTGCCCATTGCCCGCAACTTCGACACACTCGGCTCAGTCGAAAGCGTGCTCGCCTTCAACGCCCAAATTTTTGCGGAAGACGCCGCCATGGTCGAAACCCAACGCCCCATCACCCTCGACCCGCGCGTATCAGAGGAAGAGCATTTCGCCGCCGACCGCACCTCCGTCACCTACCGCCGCGTGCTAAAACAAATGGGTTTAACGCAAGCGTAAAAAGCAGCGCTTTTTGTGAACAAAAAGGTACTGCTTATTGCTTTGCTGGATACTGTTCTAGCCAATGCCGGGCGATATCTATTCGGCGTGCTACCCATATGTCGGGAAACTGGGTGACGTAATCCAGGAATTTTATGAGCGAGGCGAAACGGCCTGGACGGCCGATGATGCGGCAATGGAGGCCGATGGATAGCATTTTGGGCGCGGCTGCGCCTTCGGCGCGTAGTACGTCCACTGAGTCTTTTAGGTAGCGGTAAAAATCCTCGCCGGTGTTGAAGCCTTGCGGTGCGGCAAAACGCATGTCGTTGCTGTCCAGCGTGTAGGGCAGGATCAGCTGTGTTCTGCCCCAGGTGGAATCGTAATAGGGCAGGTCGTCGGCGTAGGAATCGGCATCGTACAGAAAGCCGCCTTCCGCCGCTACCAGCCGCGCTGTGTTGGGTGAGGTGCGGCCGGTGTACCAACCGAGCGGGCGCGTGCCGGTCATTGCGGTGTGGATCTCGATGGCCCGATACATGTGCTCGCGCTCCAGCGCCTCGGGCACATATTGGTAGTTGATCCAGCGGTAGCCATGGCTGGCAATTTCCCAGCCGGATTTCAGCATTGCCTCAACCGCCAGCGGGTTGCGCTGCATCGCCATTGCGACGCCAAAAACTGTCAACGGCAGGCTGCGTTCGTCGAATGCCGCACGGATGCGCCAGAACCCGGCTCGCGCGCCGTAATCGTACAGGCTTTCCATACTGGCATGGCGCGCGCCGGGTACAGGCTGGGCGCCGACGATTTCCGAGAGAAAGGTCTCCGCCCCTTCATCGCCATGCAGGATGGAGTTTTCTGCTCCTTCCTCGTAATTAAGCACGAAACTGAGCGCGAGTTTTGCGCCGCCCGGCCACGCCACCCTGGGTGCGTTACCGCCATTTCCAATCAGGTCGCGCGGATATTCCGGGATGGTCATTATCCACCCCGATAGGTTGAGTAGCCATAAGCACTGAGGATCAGCGGCACGTGATAATGTTCTACGCCGGCATCGATCAGGCAGCGGACGGGTATGATATCATAAAAGCTTTTGGCACCCAGATAATCCCCGGCAAAAAACCGGATTTCATAGGCGCCTGGTTCGAGATCCGTCAGTAATGTCGCGCGCCCGCCATCATCCAGCAAGCATGTGCCCACCCGCCCGTCCGGCGCGCTCACCTCCACGTGCATCCCCGCAGCACCCGTGCCGCGCACGATATCAAGCACATGGGTGGTGAGCCGGCTCATGCCGCCACCGTATCTTGCAGCCGCAGCCGGGTGATCTTGCCAATCTCCGCCAGTGCCGTTGCGCGCTCCGCCGCCTTGTCATTCTCTAAACGCCGTGCAAATTCGTCGAGAATCCCGGCCTTGCTGTGCAGCCGCACGCAGATGATGAAGGGGAAGCCAAATTTTTGCCCATACGCCGCATTCAACGCCGCAAACCGCGCGAATTCCGCCGCTGTCAAGGCGCGTAAACCCGCGCCCTGTTGCTCGGCGGTGGAGGCCTCGGTCAGCGGCACTTCGCGCGCGGCCAGTTCCGGATGCGCGCGGATCAGCGCCAGCTGCGCCTCCTCCCCCGCCTCATCCACCACGTGCAACATCGCCTGGTGCAAAGCCTGCGCATCGGCAAAAGGGGCGGCAGCAAAAGCCCGCTCCACCACCCAGGGCGAGTGTTCGAACAGGCCCAAAAACTGTGCTGGGTCCGTGATCAATAGGGCACCTTCGTTTCCAGCTCCGCCCAGGCGCGAAAACATTCCCGCCCGGCTTCCACATGCCCCACCATTTGCAAGGCCGGCACGCTGCGCTCCTCTGGCGGCTTCTCCAGCTGGCGGTAAAACTCCGCATCGTCAAAGCCGATCACCTCGGCATCCGCCGGGGCGCAGGCGTAATACACGCGTTCGATCCGCGCCCAGAAAATCGCCGCCATGCACATCGGGCAGGGCATGCCGTTCACGTAAATCTCGGTGCCGGAGAGGTCGAATTTTTGTAAGTTAGCGCTGGCATCGCGTATCGCGGTCACCTCGGCATGGGCGGTTGGGTCGTTTGTGGAGAGCACACAGTTATGCCCCTGGCCGATCACCTGGCCGTCCTTCACAATTACCGCGCCAAACGGCCCGCCGTGCCCGCCCTGCATGCCGCTATAGGCAAGGCCGATCGCTTGGCGCATAAAATCGTCATGTCCCGGCTCACTCATATTGGTATCTCTCCCGCACCTCATGCATAGTGGAGAGATTACCCCGCCACCGCAATACGGATTTTGGCCCTGTGCTTTTGTCTAATCTCACTGTGCTTTTGTCTAATCTTATCGACGCCACTGACGCGGCACGGGAGGATTTTCTCGCCGCACTGGTGCGTCTGCCCTCGGATAATCCGCCCGGCGATTGCGCGGCGCATGGGCTTGCCACGGCTGGGCTGTTGGAGGGGCTAGGCTTTTCCGTGCGCCAGCATGCGGTGCCGGCAGCGCTTGCGGCGGCACATGGCATGGTCAGTGCCATCAACCTCGTGGTGCGGCAGGAGTTTGGCCCCGGCCCGACCATTGCGCTGAACGCGCATGGCGATGTCGTGCCACCCGGCGAAGGCTGGAAGACCGACCCTTATGGTGCCGCGATCATCGATGGCTGGATGTATGGGCGCGGCGTGGCGGTTTCGAAATCCGATATCTGCACCTATGCCTTTGCTTTGCAGGCGCTGCGGGATTCTGGCGTGGCGTTGCGCGGTGCTGTGGAGTTGCATATTACCTACGACGAGGAAACCGGCGGAGAAATCGGCCCCGCCTGGCTGCTGAGCCAAGGTTTTTCCAAACCAGACTACGCCATTGCTGCTGGATTTTCCTATAATGTCGTTACCGCGCATAATGGCTGCCTGCATCTTGAAGTTACAATTCATGGCCGCTCCGCCCATGCCGCCAAGCCGGAAACCGGGATTGACGCGCTCGCTGCCACAACCACAGTCCTCGCCGCCCTCTATGCCGAGCGCGATGCTCTGCGTGAGCGGCCATCCGCCATTGGCGGCATCGGCGCGCCTGGCCTCACCATCGGGCTCATCAACGGCGGCATCAACACCAACGTCGTGCCGGACCGGATTACGCTGCGGCTCGACCGGCGGATCACCCCGGATGAAGACGTGGCGCAGGCCGAGGCTGATTTACGCGCGCTGATCAGCGCCGCCGTCGCGCAAACGCCCGGGGCGCATTGCAACATTTCGCGTATTCTGCTCGCCGCCCCGCTTACCCCGGCGCCTGGTGCGGCGCACCTCGCGGATGTTTTGTGCCGCCACGCCAGCGCGGTGTTTGGCGAGCCCATTAGCACCACCGGCGCGCCGCTCTACACCGATGCGAGGCATTACGCCGCCGCCGGCATACCCATCGTGCTCTATGGGGCCGGCCCGCGCAGCATCGAGGAGGCCAACGCGCACCGCGCCGATGAGCGGTTGAAACTCGATGATCTGCACAAGGCCACGAAAGTAATTGCCCTGGCCCTGGCGGAATTATTGGCCGGCTAGCAGTTCGAAAAACGCCAGCATTACCTGGGCGGCGGTCTCTACATCTTGCACCTCGACATGCTCCGCCGGGTTATGGCTGATACCTTTTAAGCAACGAATAAATAGCATCGCCACCGGGCATAAAGCGGCGACACTCATTGCATCATGTCCGGCCCCGCTAGGCAGGTAAAACGGCGCCACACCGCAAGTTGCTACAGCCTGTGCCAGAAGCTTTTGCGCAGCCGCATCGCAATAGCAGGCGTCGAGGCTCTGTACAGTCTGCACCTCCGCCACAATCCCGCGCCGTCCGCAAATCTCCTGCAACACCTTGCCAAATTGCTCGCCGCCAGCATCCCGCACGGCCTCAGTCGGCGCGCGCAGATCAACGCTAAAACTTACCCGCCCTGGCACCACATTGCTGACACCGGGAAACGCCTCAATCGCCCCTACCGTGCCGACAATCCCGGCCTCCAGCGCTATCTCCTCCAGTGCCAGCATCGCCTCCGCCGCCGCGGCCAAAGCGTCGCGCCGCAAATGCATGGGTGTGGTGCCGGCATGGTTGGCCATGCCCTGCAAACCAACCTTCAACCGTGTCTGCGCCGCAATGCCGGTCACGATGCCGACGGCCAGATTTTCGGCCTCCAGCACTGGTCCCTGTTCGATATGCGGCTCCAGAAATAACAGCACATCATCGCGCGCCCGGGCGGCCAGCGGCAATTGCGTTGGGTCCAGCCCAAAGCCGCGCATCGCCTCGGCCAGACTCACGCCCGCCGCATCGAAGATCTCGGGTACGCTGGCCAGTGTGCCCGCCAGCGCGCGGCTGCCCAGCATCGAGGAATGAAACCGCGAGCCTTCCTCATCGCCAAACGCCAGAATTTCGATGGCAAAAGGCAACCGCCGCCCCTTGGCCGCCAGCGCTTCGACACAGCCGAGCCCCAGCATGACGCCGAGCGTGCCGTCGTATGCCCCGGCATCGCCTACCGTATCGATATGCGAGCCGATAAGAAGCGTCTTGCTTCCCGTGCCCTCATAACGGCCGATCAACGTCCCCGCCGCATCCAGCCGTACGGCCATCCCCGCTGCTTCCATCCAGCCGGTCATTTCGGTTATGGCGGCCCGATGCGCGGGGGTTAAATAACGCCGCGACAAGCCATCGGGCGCATCGCTGAACGGCGGATGCCGCCAGGCCTGGCAACGTGCGACCGCCTGTGCGCCGATGCTCATACGCATTCCCTTATCCGCCGCGCCGCCACGTTTTGCGCCGCGATCAACGCGCCCAAATCAAGCCCCGGAATTGCGCCATCCACCACGCGCCATTGCCCTGCCACCATCACCCGGTCCGCTTTATGCGCACCGCAAGTGATCAATGCGGCCAGCGGATCGCCCGCGCCGGCGAAACGCAATTCATCGAGCTTGAACAGGGCTAAATCCGCCTCCATCCCTGGCGCAATCGCGCCGATATCATCGCGCCCCAAACACCGCGCAGAGCCTCGGCTGCCCCAGCGGATCGCATCGGTGAAATTCGCCGCTTCGATGCCGCGCCCGGCGCGGGCCAGCAGCAAGGCCTGGCGCAATTCCTGTATCATATTCGAGCCATCGTTGGAGGCAGAGCCATCCACCCCCAGCCCCACGCCGACACCGGCGGCCTCTAGCGCGCCCACCTGGCAAATACCAGAGCCCAGCAGCATGTTCGAGCTTGGGCAATGCGCCACGCAGCATCCCGCAGCACCCATGCGCCGTATTTCCGAGGCGTTGAAATGAATGCCATGCGCGAACCACACGCGGTTGTTCACCCAGCCCAGATTTTCGAGATAATCCAGGGGCCTTTGTCCGAATTTCTCCAGGCAAAATTCATTCTCATCCTCGGTCTCGGCCAAATGCGTGTGCAGCCGCAAATCCAGCCGCGCCGCCTGCGCCGCCGTCTCGCGCATCAGCGTGCCGGTGACCGAAAACGGCGAGCACGGGGCCAGTGCGATTTGCCGCATTGCCCCTGCGCCGCGCTGGTGCCAGGTACGCGCCAGCCGCTCGCCATCGGCCAAAATCGCGTCGATGCTCTGCGTCACATGTTGCGGCGGCAGCCCGCCATCTTCCACGGACAAATCCATGGAGCCGCGGCACAGCATAACGCGAATGCCGAGCGCTTCGGCCTCCTGCATTTCAATATCGATCGCGTCTTCCAGCCCTGGCGGAAACAGATAATGATGATCAGCCGCAGTGGTGCAACCCGAGAGCAGGAGTTCTGCCAGCGCCACGCGCACCGCCACGCGAAATTCCGCCGGCCGCATGCGCCCCCATACCGGGTAAAGTGCCACCAGCCAGTCGAACAGTTTTTTGTCCACCGCTGCCGGCAAAGCGCGTGTAAGGGTCTGGTAAAAATGATGATGCGTGTTGATCAGCCCGGGCAGCACGACATGCGCGCTGGCATCGAACACTTCGTCCACCACCGGCACTTGGCCCCTGGGCACAAATGCGGCAATGCGGCTGCCTTCCACCACCAGCCCGGCTTCGGCACCGGGCGGCATTCCTGCCAGAGGCGTTTTAATCCAGCATCGCATTCCGTCAGGCTATCAGCTTTATCATTGCAGGCAACCGTGCGGGTGACTAATCATAAAGCCAGGAACTTGTGAGAAGGCCGGGCCGATGAATGATATGCTCTCCAATGATCAGGCTCTGGCCGAGCTTGCCGCACGCGTCCGCCATGATTTGGCCTGTACCGACTATCCGCAACGCCTCTGGGTTCGCTCGCGCCCTGGGGTGTACGATGTTGTGGTGGTTGGCGCCGGGCAAAGTGGGCTTGCCGCCGGTTTTGCGCTTATGCGCGAGCATATCGACAATATTTTGCTCCTGGACGAAAACCCGGCGGGGCAGGAGGGGCCGTGGATTACCTATGCCCGCATGGTTACTTTGCGCACGCCCAAATATGTTACCAGTGTTGACCTCGGTGTGCCGTCGCTCACCTTCCGCGCCTGGTGGGAGGCGCAGCATGGTGCTGAGGGCTGGGAGGCGCTCGGCAAAATTCCGCGTGAGGAATGGATGCGTTATCTCGCCTGGTATCGCGAGACGTT
The DNA here is from genome assembly GCA_026224875.1 of Acidocella sp. Classification (GTDB taxonomy): domain Bacteria; phylum Pseudomonadota; class Alphaproteobacteria; order Acetobacterales; family Acetobacteraceae; genus Acidocella. The sequence goes on along the minus strand of JAMFRU010000085.1, from coordinate 8,036 downwards.
GCGACTGCCGGTGCGTAACGATACCAAGGTGTTGTTGGTTGAAAATATCGAACCGGGATTGTTCCGGATTGCAACCACGACTGGTGAGGTTTTGGCGCGCAAGGTGGTGCTGGCGACCGGCATCCAGGGGGGCGGCGAATGGCATACGCCGGATTTCATTAAAAACGCTTTGCCACCGGAACGCTACGCCCATACCTCGCAGGCGGTTGATTACGCTGCTCTGGCCGGCAAAAAAATTGCCATTCTGGGTGGTGGGGCCTCGGCTTTTGACAATGCACAATATGGGCTGAGGGTTGGCGTGGCGCAGGCGCATGTGTTCATCCGCAAGCCGGAACTGCCGCGCATCAACCCCATCCGCTTCATGGAAAACGCCGGCTTCCTCGGCCACTTCGCCGATCTGGACGATGCTACGAAATACGATGTGATCACGCATTTTCTGACGCTCAACCAGCCCCCGACCAACGACACGTTTGACCGTGCCGCCGCTTATCCTGGTTTTGCGCTGCATACTGGCGAGCCCTGGGATTCTGTGCGTGTTGTTGATGATGGTATCGAAATCATCACCCCCAAGGGGCGTTATGTGTTTGATTTTCTGGTGCTCAGCACGGGGCTGTTGACCGATCCCGCCTTGCGCCCGGAGCTTGCCACGCTGGCACCGGACATTGCTTGTTGGTGCGATTGTTTTACCGCCGCCCAACCGAATGCGCTGATCGATGCGCATCCGTATCTTGCCCCGGATTTCAGTTTTACCGGCAAAACGCCGGAGGGTGCTGCCAGGCTGCACGGGCTGTTCAATTTCAATTACGCAGCACTGCCCAGCCTCGGCCTCTCCGCCTCGGCGCTCTCGGGCATGAAGTTCGCCGTGCCCAAACTCGTCCGCGGCATCGCCCGCCAGCTTTTTGGCGATGATGCCAAGGCCATTGTCGCCGACTACAAATCCTACGCGGAAGTGGAGTTTCTGGGCGGGTCTTAAGCTACTACCGGCATAATCTCCTCGGCGACCCATTGCGTGTAATCGAAATATTCCTCGATATGGTTCAAGTCAGGGATCGGCACGCCGCTCATGGTGACACCCTGCGTTGCGAACCAGCCGAGACGGTCGATAATCTCCGCTTTGCTCATGCCCGGCCGCGCATTGGGGTCGTCGATCACCACATGGCCTTCGCCGACGCGCGAGGTGGACATGCCGTAAACCACATCGGTAAGATTTCCATTATAGTCAGGCTGGGACTTGATAAAATTGATCCTATCCGCAATCATTTCCGGCTTGGTGAGGAACGGCCACCACCCGCTGGCATGGCGCACGGTACGTTTGAGCACGGCATCCGCATCGCCGCCCATCCAGATTGGAATGTGCGGTTTTTGCAACGGTTTGGGCTCGAAGGCGACATCGCGGAAGGACACGTATTTGCCCTCGAAGACCGGGTCATCCTTGGTCCATAGCTCGATGATCGCGGCCAGATATTCGTCGGTCATCCGCCCGCGCTCGTGGAAATCAACACCGAGCAGATCGAACTCCTCCTTTAGCCAGCCCACGGCGAAGGTCACGGTTACCCGCCCGTTGCTCAGCCAATCCATCGTCGCCAGGGATTTTGCTGTGATGATGGGATTTTGCACCGGCAAAATGGCGATGCAGGAATTCACGCGAATGTTTTCGGTGGCACCGGCCCAATAGGCCATTGCCGTATAGGCGCTCAAATAATGTGGGCCGGATAAATCCACATGCGCACGCGGGATAATGTGATGCTCCGGCACGCTGATCTGCGTATAGCCGAGCTTGTCGGCCCAGCGCGCGAGCCTGGTCTGGTCAGCACCTGTTACCGCCGCTTCCCATGGCTGGCAGGTTGCCTTTAACCGCAGCATATGCGGCATCGCGAAACCGAGTTTCATGCGCCCTCCAATTTTATTTGTTACTTCAATTCTAGCGCCGTTTTATCACTCCCCGCAACCGGGATTAATCTACTTGCCGCCGGCCCCGCGCCGCCATAAAACCACAGCAGATAACAACAAGATTCAGAGGAACAGCATGGATATCGGCGTCGCGGGTAAAGTTGTCATCGTGACTGGTGCGACAGCCAATATCGGGCGGGCCATCGCGCTGGATTTCGCGGCCGAGGGCGCGAAACTCATCGCCGTGGGGCGCGATGCCGAGGCCGGCGCGCGCGTGGTTGAGGCGGCACTTGCGCGTGGTGCCGCCGCCGCCGTTTTCGTGCAGGCCGATCTGCTCGATCCGGTCTCTCCCGAAAAAATTCTCGCCGCCGCGGAAGCGCTTGGCCCCATCGCGGTGCTTGTCAACAATGTCGGCGGCAATGTCGGGGCTGGTTTCTTCGTCGATTCCACGCCGGAAAGCTGGCAGGGCGATATCAACATCACGCTGATGACGACTTTACGCATGACGCATGCGGTGCTGCCCGGCATGATCGCGCGCAAATCCGGCCGCATCATCAACATCGGCTCCACCGCCGGTCTGGTGGGGGATTATATGCTGCCCATTTATTCTGCCGCCAAGGCCGCCGTACACGGTTTTACCCGCGTGCTCGCCAAAGAGGTTGGCCAGCACGGCATTACCGTCAATTGCGTTACCCATTGCGGTACCGTATCGTATGATCCCGCCGCGTTCAGCTCCGGCAGCCGCTTCAACCGTGAGACCGGGTTTTTCAAAGATGCATTCCATGGCACAGCGCCAGAGGATATGAAAAAACGCGCGCGCACCGGCCCGCTTTCCCGCCCCGTCGCGCGCCCTGAGGAAGTATCGGCTGCGGTGCTGTACCTTGCGAACAACCGCTCGGATTTTGTCACCGGCCAGATCATGCAGGTCGATGGAGGGACTCTCCTATGACACGTGCTATCGGCATTGATTTCATCAGTTTCATGGGCCTGCCGCCGGTGCAATCCGTGGCATTGGCGGCACAGCTGGGTTGCAAACACGTCAGTATCGCGCTGGCGCCTATGCCGGGCAATCCGCCGCGTTATCCGGAGTGGTCTTTGCGTGAGGATGCGGTGCTGCGGCGCGATCTGATCGCGGCGCAGCGCGATTACGATGTGACGATTTCGCTGGGCGAGGGCTACCTTATCCGGCCCGGCGCCGATATTCGCGACACCGAAGCGGATATGGCGTTCATGCGCGAGCTAGGTATACCGATTGCCAACATTGTGGCGGTCGACCCCGAATGGAACCGGAGCATCGACCAGCTCGCGGCTTTTGCCGAGATGGCGGATGCCAGCGGGCTACAGGCGACGCTGGAAATGATGCCCGGCGTGCTGATCGGCACACTCGGTAAAGCTGTTGCCGCGATCAAGGAGGTCGGCAAACCGAATTTACGTTTGCTGTTGGATTCGATGCATGTTTTCCGCTCCGGTGCCACGGCTGAGGATGTCGCAAAACTCGACCCCGCGTTGGTTGGGTATGTGCAGTTATGCGATGTGCCGCTGGTGTCGGAATACGCATCCTACGGCGAGGAAGCGCGTTTCGAACGCCTGGCTCCAGGCGAGGGTGAACTGCCCTTGGCGGATTTCATCAAGGCGCTGCCATCGCACCACATGCTGGGGCTCGAAATTCCCATGCGCGCCAAAGCACAAGCCGGAATCACCCCACAGGAGGCTCTGGCCCCCGCCGTTGCCGCAACCAGCACTTTGCTCGCCGCATGAAAAAAGGCGCCGCCGGAAAATCCCGGCGGCGCCCCATAAAAGCGAAGCCGTTCAGCCCGCCAGTTTCTCGTCGATAATCCGGATTTCCGAGCGCAGCCACATCGTCTCGCTCAAATTCGAACTGCCCGATAATTCCAGCAACCGCGCCGAGGCATCTTTTTTTACCTGTAACGCGCTTACACAATCCGGATCGGCACTCAGCGCGATATCCGTCAGATGCAACGCCTCAAGCGGTTTATCCTGCTCCACTTTCAGCTGTGCCCGTGCCGCAATCGCATCCACGCCACCGGCAAGTTCAGCCAAATCCGCACTCACGCTGGAGCGCGGCACGCCATAGAGCGAGGTGGTGGAATCATAATGGAACCAGCCGGAATATTCATCCCAGATGCTGCGCACTGCCCATGCCACCTTGCCGTGAAACTCGCCGATGGCGATCTCCTCGGGTACTTTTACGTCGCGCATCAGCTCATGCACATCCTTGCCCGCCTTCATGCCGGCATGGGTGTATTCGCGTATCCAGGACACCGCCGCGTGCATTTTATCGAGGTCCGCGCGGATACGTTCCGCACCCACAATCGGCGCGCCATGGCCGGTGATTAGAATTTCCGCGCCAAGCTGCCGCACCCGGTCCAGCGACTTCAAATAGGTCCGCACCAGGCGTGGCTTGTCACCGCGCAACGTGTTGAGGAACGGCATGGACAGAAACACCGGCCCGAACAGATTGCCGGTGAAAACGACCTTCTCCTTCGGCATCCACACGGCCAGCGAATCCGTGGTCTCGCCATCTGGCGTCCAGATCAGCTCAAACCGCCGTCCGCCCTGCTCAAAGCTGTAGTCTTTATCAACGACAATATCCGGCACCACCTCCGGCGGGCGCGGCGGCGGCCCGTCGAATTTAACCGTGGTACCCCACAGTTTTTTCGTGCGCGGGCCGAAATACGGCTGCAGCCCGTTCATGTCATGCATGTTGTCGACGAAATTCGCCTGCACGATAATCTTCGTATCCGGCTCCTTGAAACTATCCATGGAGCCGTAATGATCGGCATGGCTCTGTGTGAAGATAATCGCACGCAACGGGCCGGTGCGGTGCGGTGCCAGCATCGCCTTGTTGCGCGCGCCCGTTGTTAAAAATCCGGTGTTCACCATCACATCGCCATCGGCAGTGGTGACGAGATAGGCGTTGGAAATATCATGCACCATGTAGATGAAATCGGTGACCGCCACCGCTTCCGTCTGCTTCTCGCCCGCCATCACCAGCGAGGCGAGATGCGGGCCTTTCTGTGCCGCGCTCACTTACGCGTCCTCGAACTGGATCATGACTTTTGCCGATTGCGGCGTGGCCGCTACGGCAAAGCCTTCCAACACATCGTCAAAGCCGAAACGATGGCTGATCAGCTGCGCCAGCTTGCCCTTCAGCCGTGGCAGTGCCGCCACCACATCGGGCATCTCTGTCGGGTAGCCCACAGCCGTGGTCAGCTCGATCTCGGTCGTGAGCATCGAACCGAGATGGATCGAAACCGGCTTCATATAGGCGGCGGTAATCACGAACCGGCCCTGGAGGCGGATAAAGCCGATCACATCGGAGAGGATGTTCGGGCCGCCGGCGGCATCAATAAACGCGTTGGTATTGGCTACATCGCGGCCGAAATATTTGTGCGAACCATGGATCGCCAGCACGCGCTCGCGCAGGTCTTCCGTTCCGGCGTTGATCACCGCCGCCGCACCCAGCGCCAGCGCGCGTTCCAGCCGCTCGGGGGCCAGATCCACCGCAATCACATCGGTCACGCCACGGTCCACCAGCCACAGCACCATGGCCAGGCCGATTGGGCCGCAGCCGAACACCACGACCTTGTCGCCGGGCTTGGCGTTGGAGCGGTTAACGCCATGCAGTGCCACGGCCAGCGGCTCGGCAAGTGCTGCAATGTCGAACGGCAGGTCCTTATCGATCGGCAACAGGCTGTCGCCCACCTTGGCATCGCGTACGATCACGGAGTCGCAAAACGCGCCTTCCGGTCCGCCGCTGCCGATAAAGCTCGGTGTGTTCATCGGGTTGATGACCACATGCTGGCCGACGAATGCGTCCTTCACGTTGGCACCAACATGCGTCACCTCGCCGGCGGCCTCATGGCCAATCGGCGTTACCCCGCCTTCGGCGCGGTGGATACCGCCATATTTGATATAGGTGAGGTCGCTGCCGCAGATGCCGCAGGCCTTGATCTTCACCACCACGTCGGAATCACCTGGAGCGTCCGGTATTTTCGGGTCGAGCCTTACGTCGTTAACGCCGTGAATATTCAGGACACGCATGGTCGCTCTCCTAGATCATTTTAAAACATTGGAGCGCTCATCGTAATGATGAGCGCCCGGGGCATTACATCGGGCGGACCATATAGCCGCCATCGAGGGTGAGTGTTTCGCCGGTCATGAAAGACGAAGCATCGCTCGCGAGATAGGCGCCGATGCCTTCGAAATCCGCCGGATAGCCGACGCGCGGGATCGGCGTCTTGCCGCCCATGAATTTGGCAACCGGGGTCTGGTCGTCACCGGTCATGCCGGTGGAAATCAGGCCCGGGGCGATGATGTTCGCGCGGATGTTATATTTGCCGAATTCCACCGCCATGCCGCGAATGATCGCACCCAGAGCGGCTTTTGAGCCGGCATAATGCGGCTTGCCAGGGAGTCCCATGAACATCGAAAGGCTGCCGCAGGCCACCAGCGAACCACCCGGCTCGCCTGCCTGGGCGCGCGCGACCATTAGTTTTGCACCCTCGAGCAGCGTATAATACGCGCCATGCAGGTTCAGGTCGATGATCTCGTGATATTCCTCATCCGATAGGTCGAGGAAGGAATTCGCACGGGCGGAAGCGCCGGAATTGGCGAACACGCAGTCGATACGGCCGAAATCCTCCATCAGCGCCTTATAGCCGGCTTTAATCTGGTCCTGTTTGGACACATCCACCTGGCGGGTCACCACGCGCCCGCCAAAAGCTTCCAGTTCGGCCTTGGCGGCGGCGTTCTTCCCGGCCGAGCGGCCCCAGATTTCCAGATCGCCACCCTGGCGGGCAACGCCACGGGCAAAGCCGAAGCCGATACCGCTATTCCCGCCGGTCACCAGCGTCACCTTGCCGGTGAGGTCAAAAAGCCCTTTGGACATATGTTTACTCTCCTCATTCGGGCTGTGCCCGCATTTTCACGCGAGTTTATCCCTTTGCGGGGAAATTGCCGCAACAGCGCGTTATGTCGATCATGGGCCGTCCTGGCGAAGCCGGGCCGGAAAGTGCCCAGAAAGCGTCGAGGGACGCGAAATTGCCATCAAATGTCCGTACATGCTACGCTGGCAAAAACCAGTCCGGAACACAAGAGAGTACGAAATGGTCCTAGCCTTCCTCGCGGCTAACCGTGTGAGTGTCACGGTCGATGCCGAGATCTGCGTGCCAACCGCAACCGTCCAGGTGGCGCGGTTCGACGTGGCGCGAGAGGGCGAAAACCTGATGCGCAACGACACTTTCTGGCTCGATCTCGCCATTACCCCGCGCCCGCCCAACGTGCGCGGCTGCTTCGAGGAACACTGGTCCCCGCACCGTTTCGAGCCGCTGGGCCGCGTTTTCATGGCGCCCCCGGGCGAAGGCTTGCGTGTACGCGGTGACAGCGGCACGCAAACCTCGGTCATCTGCATGCTGCAGAAGGACATGTTCCAGCGCTGGCTCGGCCAGGACCTTGAATGGACCGACCGCCGGCTGGAAGCGACCCTCAGCGTACCGTCCGAAGAAGTGCAGCAGTTGATGCTGCGGCTGGGTCAGGAAGCCCGCAACCCCGGTTTTGCCAGCCACGCCTATTCCGAATCCCTCGCCGTACAAATCGCCATCGAACTCACCCGCTTCTATCAGGCTCTGGACAAGGATTCCTCCACCGGCGGCCTGGCCGCCTGGCGCCTCAAAATGATCGAGGAACGCCTGCGCGAAGTTCGCAGCCCGCCAACCCTCACCGAACTTGCCGAACTTTGCGGCATCTCCATCCGCCAGCTCACCCGGGGCTTCCGCGCCAGCCGCGAATGCTCCATTGGCGACTACATCGCCCGTACCCGCATAGACAACGCCAAACGCCTGCTAGGCCTTGGCGAAAGTGTCAAATCCATAGCCTTCTCAATGGGCTTCGGCTCCCCCTCCGGCTTCTGCTACGCCTTCCGCCGTGCCACCGGCAGCACCCCACGCCAGTTCCGGACACAAGTAACGGCCACCGCCGGAGCACGGGCACCCTAAGGGCGGGGGTGTTCCACGGAAAAGGCGAGGGCTCTGCCCCTCGACCCCGCTGGGGCCTGAGGCCCCAGACCCCCAACAATCGGGTTTGGGAAGGGGATGCCCTGCACGGGCTTTCAACGCGTATGGTGT
>JAMFRU010000084.1 GCA_026224875.1 Acidocella sp. | reverse complement strand
GCCGCGCGCTGTGGCTTTGCCAATTCCGATGTCATGGGCCGTGCGTTTTTGCGCAGAACCGGCACCAAGCCCCGGCTATACCGGCGAGACCTGCGCAATTAACCAAAGCGCAGCAGCGCTTCCTGCACCGCGGTCGCCACCAGCCTTCAAAAATACGCCCGTGCGCGAGGCAGCGGCCATGCTCCGCCCAGGGGCTGCTGCTGCGGTAGAACAGCCAATCGCCGGTATTGGCCGGTGCATGGAACCATAGCGCGTGGTTGAGGGACACGAGGCCGCGCACCTTGGTGTCGCCGTTATGGCCCGCGGCGATGCAGGCGGGCAGCCAGTAGTCTGACATGAAAGCGAGGAGCGCCTGATGGTCGGCGGCTGAAGTCAGGTGATTGGCGGAGGGAATGCGAAACCAGAACTCGCGGAGCGGCTCGGCCCGGAAGAAGGCCTCGGGATCCGCCAGGCGCAGCTCGATGGGGAGTTCCATGTCGAATATCGCGGCCGAGCGGGCAGGGAGCCTGTGTTTATGCGCCGCCGCGAATGGCTTCAGGGAGAGAAGCGTGTCCGGGTCAGGCGGGTTGCCGGCTGGTTCGAGCTGATGGGTTAACCCGCATGGTTCGCTGTGGTGGAATGAGCAGGTCATCTCAAACACGGCGCGTGCGCCCTGCGTCGCCCGCACATGGCGTGTCCGTCGTCGAATGATTTGAGACAGTTTGAGTTTTGAATTAGCGGAGTATTTAGCTCATCTGTTGGGTTAAATTTAAGCGGCTTTTTTGCTGTGAAGCAAGCGTCGGCTTTGGATGGTTTGTTGTTTTATTTTTTCGCGTTGCAGGAGAATTTTCTGCCCCCTACCGAAGTACACGTCTGCTGGCGTGAGGTTCTTCAGGCTCTCGTGATATCGCTGGTGGTTATAATAGGCGATGAAGGCATCGATCCGGTTTTGAAGATCGCCCGGAAGGAAGTAATTTTCGAGTAGGATGCGATTCTTCAAGGTCTGGTGCCAGCACTCGATCTTTCCTTGTGTCTGTGGATGGCAGGGAGCGCCGTGAATATGTTCGATCTTTTGTTTATTCAGCCATTCTGCGAGATCGCCGGCAACATAGCTGGGGCCGTTGTCGGACAGCAGCCGTGGCTTATGCCGCACATGTGCCTGGGCGCAGCCTGAGGCGGTCAGGGCCAGCTTCAGCGTATCGGTGACGTCATCGACGCGCATCGATGTACAGAGTTTCCAGGCAATGATGTAGCGTGAGAAGTCATCGAGGATGGTGGACAGGTAAAACCAGCCCCAGCCGGTGACCTTGAGATATGTGAAATCGGTTTGCCAGAGCTGGTTCGGCGCCGTGGTTTTGGTGTGGAATTCATCGGCTGCTTTCATCACGATGAAGGCCGGGCTGGTGATCAGATCATGGGCTTTCAGCAGCCGCTAGACAGAGGCTTCCGAGACGAAGTAGCGCTCGGTATCGGTGAAGTTCACCGCAAGCTCGCGCGGGCTCAGCTCTGGTTTGTCGAGCACCATGTTGATGATGCTGGCGCGGATATCGTCGCTGATGCGGTTCCAGACGCGGTCGGGGCGCGACGGACGGTCGCCCAAGGCTTCCGGGCCACCGGAGGTGTAAAGGTCGTACCAACGGTAGAATGTCGGCCGCGAGACGCCGATCTGCGCCAGGGCACGGCGGACTGGAAGTTTGGATTGCTCGACGATTTTGATGATTTCGAGCTCTTCTTCGGCGGCGTATCTCATGCCTGGTCGTCCCCAGCCCCGATCATGCTTTTTTTGAGCAGCCGCAGCTCGAGCGCCTGTTCGGCCGCGATCTCTTTCAGGGCGCTGGATTCACGGCGCAGGTCTTTCACCTCGTCGGACGTGGCCGCCCGGGCCGTGTCGCCCGCCAGGCGCCGTCTCTCCGCAATGGCCGCGCGCCGGCAGAGCTCGGCAATGCTTTGCTCGCCCCGCAGCCCGTCCAGCACGATGCGGATCTTGTCCTCTGCCAAATAATGCTTACGCGTCGCACGGCGGATGTCCTTCACCAGCCTCTCCGAGGACGGTTTCGGGTTCAAGGATTTCGGGCTCATCTGCGCTCCTTCGTCGTTACGATGAGCCCGAAATCCTCCGTTATTCAAGTGGCCAAATCTGTCTCATAGGTCCTGACGGGGGACAGGCAGCGCCTAGTTGAGATTTGAATCCACCTGCGAAAGCTCGATGAACAGCGCAAAAGATTGTGCCAGCGTGGCGCCAAGCCCGCCATCCGCGATGGGAATGCGCAACGCGGGGAAACCTGATTGCCGCAGCCAGCCCAACTACTCGAAGGGCAGGATGCGGCCCAGTTCGCGCGCCAAGGCCTGCTCGCGGATGCGCGTAAAAAGGGGGCGGAATTTTGCGGCCAAAACTTCATATCGCGCATCAGATCTCTCGCCCCATGCGCTACCGATAGCGGAGAAGAGATCTGTCGTGCGGTCAAGCGGCATGATCGTCGTCCTGTACGAGTAGCGTTTGGTTCTCGGAAAATTCAGGCTATTTCACGACCGCGGCGCGGCTGCCGTTGCGGCTGATCAGCACGGCGCCGATCACCACCAAGCCCTTTATGATCATCTGCGTATATTCATTCACGCCCATCAAATTCAGCCCGTTATCCAGCATGGCAATGATCAACACGCCGATCAGCGTACGATGCGGGCCGCCGACGCCGCCGGCGAGCGAAGTGCCCCCCACCACCACCGCCGCCAGCGTATTCAGCAGCAGATCATTGCCGAGCGTGGGGCCCACCGCGCCGAGCTGCGCCACCAGCAGCGAAGCCGCCAGGCCGGCCGTGGCACCGGAAGCCATGAAGGCGTAGATCTTGTAGCGGGAAATCGGCACGCCCGCGGTGCGCGCCACGGTCTCACCGCCGCCAATCAGATACATGTACCGCCCGAACCGGGTGAAACGCGCGATAATCACGGTGACGAGCCAGGCGCCGATCCCCCAAAGCGCGCAATTAGGAATATGCGGCACCAGCATGTTGAGCGAGATGCCGCCGAAATTCGGATCCGCGATTTCCACCGCCTGACCCTGCAGCATGGTCTGCCCCAGTCCGGTAAACACTGAGAGTGTGCCGAGCGTGACGACGAAGGAAGGGATGCGGCCCAACACGTGTACGGTACCGTTGAGCAGCCCGAATCCCGCGCCGAGCAGGATCGTGACCGGCACGATAAAATTACCGAATCCGAAATGATTCATCAAGGTAACGCCGATTGCCCCGGTGATCAGCACCGTAGCGCCGACCGAAAGATCGATGCTGCCCATCAGCACCACGAAGCTCGGCCCCAGCGAGGCGATCAGCAAGGTGGAGGCCTCGTTCAGCAGCGCGGTCAGATTGCGCAATGTGGTGAAGGAGCTGCTCTCCACCGAGAACAACAGGGTCAACCCCAGCACCACGGCAAGCGGTAGCCACAGCCCCTGCTGCAGCAGATTGCGCAGGCGGATCTGCAAAACTGAAGCCGGGGCACGGCTGATGATGTTGCTTTGGCTCATGTCAGTTCGGGCTTCGTTGCTTCGAGTTTGCCTGCGGTATTTGCCGCTTCCACTTCCGGCAGCATCCAGGGGATCAGATCGCGCTCGCCAGGCTTGGCGCCGGCCGGCGTATCTAGCGCAGTGGCGATGCTGCCCGCCCGCAGGACAAGAATTCGGTTGGAAAGGCCGATCAATTCCAGAAGCTCGTCGGTGATGATGAGGATGGCGACGCCTTGTTCCGCAAGGCTTCGGATCGTGCGGTAGATTTCTTCCTTGGCCCCGGCATCCACGCCTCTCGTGGGGTTGTCCAGAATCAGCAGATTGAGCTTTCGCGAGAGCCAGCGGGCCAACACCACTTTCTGCTGGTTGCCGCCTGAAAGCCGGCTGCAGGCGCCGTTGGGGGTAGCAGATCGGATGCCGAGTCCCTTGATATAGCTTACGGCAACCTGCTTCTCCCGGCTCCCGCGCCAGAAGCCAAAACGGTTGGCAGCGATATCTCCGCCGCTGGCCAGCGAGATGTTCCAGGCCGTGCTGAACGCTGCGATCATGCCATCCACCAGCCGCTCCGCCGGCACATAGCCCACGCCTTCGCGCACCGCGCGGCTGATATGGCTGGGGCGCCCTGGCTTTTGGCCCAATAGCGAAATTTCACCAGAATTGCAGGGATCGATCCCGGCAATGGCGCGGCCCAGCCGCGATTTTCCGGAATCCAGCAATCCGCCAATGCCAAGAATCTCTCCCGCCTTTAGGGAAAAGGAAATATCCTCAAACCCGTCGCCGGAAAGCCGGTTCACCGCCAGTGTTTCCGGTGCACCGGTGAGAACACGCTGATTTGCCTCGTGATAATAATCGCCGCTGCGCGAGCGGCCGACCATGTATTCGTGCAGCAATTTCTCATCGGCTTCGCCAGTGTTGAAAGAAGCGACGATCGCGCCATCCCGCAGCACATGGATCTCGTCGGCGATGGAAAGCACTTCGGTAAGACGATGCGAGACGAAGAGCAGCGAGCCGATGCGGCGTATGCGTTCAACCAGCGCGAAAAAAGCATCCTCGTCGCGGCGATCCAAGGCTGAGGTTGGCTCATCCAGCAACACCAGCGGCGAGTCGATGCCGCCAATGCGCAGTGGGCCCAGGCAGGCACGCGCGATTTCGATGGATTGGCGGGTAGAAAAATCATAGTCACCGGTGCGGCGGCGCACATCGATATGCAAACCTGCCTCGTCCACGATGCTTTGCGCGGTCTCGATCATGCGGCGGTGTTGCACCGTGCCAAAACGGGTGAAACGATGTTCCTGTCCAAGAACGATATTTTCATAGACAGGAACATGCTGAACCAGCGCCTGTTCCTGAAACACCCGGCTGACACCAGCCTGCCATGCCGTCGGATAGTTCTGCGGCTGGAAGTCAGCGTTGCGCAGAGTCATCCTGCCATGGGACGGTACCGTAATCCCGCTGAGGATATTGAACAGCGTAGATTTTCCGGCACCATTCTCTCCCACCAGGGCGACCACCTTGCGGTTCGGAGCCGAAAAACTCAGATTGGAAAGGATCGGTATTCCTTCGTAGGATTTCCCGATCTCATCCAGTTCGAGCAGGGTTTCGTGGGCCTGAATCATGCCGTCTTCATGGGAGAGGGATCAAGGAATTTGATCTTGTAATGCTCGGCATATTCCTGCGTCACCGCTGCCCATTCGCCTTTGTCGCGCGCGTCGATATAGGCTTTCGGATAGGTGTAGCCAGCCGGCTTCGGAAGCTTGCCCCAGAGCAGGTCGATATCGAAGGGGAAGAATTCCTGCTGGGGATCCCAATCCGCCGGATGCAGCACCTTCGATATCTTGCGGTAATCGAAGGGTGACACATCGCCATTATCGATATAGCGGGCGAGATAAGGATCAACATTGCTGGAATCGATGATCACCGAACGCCAGGAAAGCATCCGCTCCGTTTCCTTCGGCCGCCAGCCATGGGTGACGTCGTAGAGCCGCGCCATGAACGTGCCACCTGCAAACGCGCCCGGATTGGCGCAGGTGGCGAGTTGCTCGCCGGATTTTACCGCGCGCGCTCCGGCGGAGGTGCCGTCCGTCGCCACCACATATACATCCTGGCCGGGGCGCAGCCCAATTTCGTGCAAAGCCGCGATCACGCCCTGGGCGCTGTCATCGCATTGCGCCACGAAACCCTTGATATTCGGGTAGCGGGAGAGCAACGCGCTTGCCGCCTTCAGCGAATCCTCGCGGTCCCATAGCCCGGGCAGGGTGCCCACCAGCTTGGTTTTCGGAAACGAGGCAATGCCCGCATCGCGGCCGGCGCTGCGTTCTATATCCAGCGTGCTGCCGTTATTGCCAGTTACACCGGCGATCTCGCCGCCACCGAATTTCGCGGTGATGATCGAGAGCATCTGTTTGGTGGCATCGCGCAGGCTGGAGGATTCCTCCGGCTGCGCATACAGCGTCCAATATTCGCTGGTGTCGTAGGGGGTGAACCAGGGCTGCGAATCCCATATATTGGTGATCCATACCTGGTTCTGCTTGGCTTCCTGGGCGAAGCGTCGGATGCTGCCGCCATCGGCCAGGTTGAACAATACGCCCTGCGTGCCGGAGACGGTCTGCTGTTCGTACTGGCTGTTCTGCTCGCCGGAATCGGAATTGCTGTCCAGCGCCACGAAATTCACGCCCAGCACCTTGGCTGCCTGGGTCGCGCCGTTCACGACCTGCACGTTCCATTCGTTGCGCAGATAGCCGGTGAGATAAGCGAGTTTGCCGGTGGGATCGGCAACCGCCGCGCTGGGCAGACCGAGTGCCGCCGCGGTGCTGGCGGTGACGGCGCTTGCGGAAACGAATTTTACGAAATCACGGCGCGAAATACCGGTGGTGTCCAGCTGATCGAGGTGCCGGTCGATGGTTTTACGATCGCCGAAATCGGGAAAGCGAATTTTGGGCATGAATATCTTCCGTTGGATAAGGGGGATGAATTGAGGATGTGTTCAGGCTGCGAGTTCGCGCCGGCCGAGCCGGTGACGGCCGCCTGGATGGGTTTCATCGAGCAGCGGGCCGGCGCCGAAAAGTTTCTCCCTCAGTGTGCCTGGGGCGTAGCTGGTTTTATAGACACCGCGACGCTGCAATTCCGGCACCACATGTTCGACGAAATCGGAAAAGGTTTCGGGCGCCACGACATAGGCCAGGTTGAACCCATCGATATCCGTATCCTGGATCCAGCCTTGCAATTCGTCGGCCACACGTTGCGGGCCACCGACGATGATCGCGCCGGTGCCTCCGATTCCGGCGAATTCCGCGATCTCCCGGATGGTCCAAACGCGGTCGGGATCGGAGACGGTGAAGGCATCCACCGCCGAATGAATCGCATCGTTGCGAATCTGCTGCAGCTTGTCGTCCAGCGCGTAGGTGGAAAAATCGATCCCGGTCCAGCCAGACATCAAAGTCAGCGCCCCGCTATGGCTGATATAGCGCTTATATTCAGCGAACTTTGCTTCCGCCTCGGCGTCGGTGCGGCCGGTGATCACGGTCATCAGCGTGAAAACCAAAGGCGATCCGGTAGTGCGCCCAGCGGCGCGGACGCAGGCGCGGATATCCGCCACAGCCGGCTTGATCACCTGCTTCGAAGGCCCGGCGATGAAGACGCATTCGGCGTGACCAGCGGCGAAGGCGCGGCCCTTGGTGGAGGCACCGGCCTGGTAAAGCACCGGTGTGCGCTGCGGCGAGGGCTCGCAGAGATGCACGGCATCGAGCTGAAAATACTGCCCGTCATGGCGGATCTTATGAACACGGCTGGGGTCGGAAAACAGACCGCGCGCTGCATCGCGCTGAACTGCACCTTCTTCCCAGCTAGTTTCCCACAGCTTGTAGACCACCTCCATATACTCACCGGCAATTTCGTAGCGCGTGTCATGCTTCGGCTGATTATCGAGCCCGAGTCCCTTCGCCGCGCTGTTCAGATAGCCGGTGACGATATTCCAGCCGAGCCGCCCATTGGTGAGCTGATCGAGTGTGGAAATGCGCCGGGCGAAGGTGAAGGGTGGTTCGTAGGAAAGCGTAGCGGTGAGGCCGAAGCCCAGGTTTTTCGTTGCCGCTGTCATCAGCGGCACGATCAGTGCCGGATCGTTCACCGGGATCTGCGAGGCGGTGCGAAGCGCTTCCGAAACATCGCCGCCATACACGTCGTAAACGCCAAGAACGTCGGCTAGGAACAGGCCGTCGAACAGCCCGGCTTCCAGGATTTTTGCGATGTCGATCCAATATTCCGCCGTATTGTATTGCGCAGAACGGTCACGCGGATGCCGCCACATTCCGGAGGATTGATGGCCGATCGTGTTCATCGAGAAGGCGTTCAGGTGGATTTGCTTGCTCATGGCGTCAGTTCTCTGAATTCAGGGAGAAGATGGAGAGGTGGCGTGATCGGCGGCGACTGGTACAGGCATAATAACTAGTGAATCAATAGAAATAGTATACTATAAATAAACTTAAATAATCATCTTCAATGCTCGACGATCGGAGTTGGAACGGACAGAGTCGCTGAAAGCGCATCCTTCCAAAGACTTCTGGTAGGGCACTCCTATAATCCGGCTCCAGTCTGGGCATAGTTTTATGCCAAGCACACAGCGTACCAACAAAAAATGATTTTATTTCAATCTTTTATGATGGGTCGGCTCTCTAGAATTGCTGCAAATACAACAGTGGCTCAGGAAGTTGTTCCCAATCTGACAGAGCGGCATACGCTCAGCAAAAAAAGCAGCCCGGAGTTGGCGATTGCTAGGGGGGCGTGCTGCTTTGTTGTCGCTAACCTGTCCTGCGGTGAGATACAGCAGAATTGGCTTCCCGCTCTCCGTGGCCAGGGCCGTGAAGATGGGTCTAATACCTCAGGCAGGCTCCACCGCACAAAGCGATTGTATAAGGTCTTCTGCTGGCCTTAGGGTTTTGGTGAATCTTTCTGCTGGAATTTTTTCCTAATCACGTAGATGATCCCACTAATCGCGCGCTGGTCATCAACCCGTTTCACGCCATGCGACAGCGGGAAATACGGCGCAATTCGTGCCAATTGACGCTTACTCAGCAAGAATATCCGCCGCCATTCATATCGCTCGCGCGCGTCGCTCCGTCTGCGTCATCGATGCCGGCAATCCACGCAACCGTTTCGCCAACAGCGCCCACGGGTTTTTCGGCCAGGACGGCAGCGAGCCGCGCGCCATGATCGCCAGTGCGCTGGCGCAGTTCGAGCGCTATCTCACCGTGCAAGTGGTCGCTGGCGAGGCTGTCATGGCGCGCGCTGTCTCAGACGGCTTCGAGGTGTCGCTGGCAAGCGGCGAAACGCGGACGGCGACCAAGCTGGTCCTCGCATTCGGCATACGCTTCGCGCACTCGATCGACATCCGCGAATCTTAGACCCCCACCTTGCCATCGAAATCGCGAAGCTGCCGAGTCCGAACTAATTGGCGTAGTCCAACCAAGTTAGCTCTATGGTGCGCAGCCTATCATCATACGCTCCTTTTCAGGCCGACATGGGTCTATCCATATCAGATGGAGGCGAGAGGCATGGCCGAACAGCATATGCAGGCATTCTGAAAAGCGCTTCAGGCAAATAGCGGCAACTGGGGGAGTTGCTCGGTGTGACGGCATTGTTTGTATATTTTTTGATCAGTTGGTCGGATCTGAGTTGGGCGCACGCTAAATTATAGCTCAAAAACTCTTTGCTGAAAAACAGGTCGCTGAAAACGCCGCCCTTCTTGAGAGCCAACCTCGGCTAGGTCGCGAGCAATTAGCATAATTTCGGGCGGAGGTCGGGTAAAATACTCGTTTGTATACACCTAATTGATTCGTTTGGATTTTTGTAGGTTTTATTCCAATTTCGACACAGGTCGGGCGTTCGATATTTGTTTGTACAGATGCAATTGGCACGGAGGTTGCTACGAAGTGCACAGTCCACTCTAGGCGAGTGGGCAATTTGCCAAAAGAAGATGTGGGCTGTGTATAACAAGTGTTGGAGACAAGTATGGCGAATCTACCTATGCCAGGCGTCCTTGCTAGGCGAACAGCCTGTGGTCTTCGGACAAAGTACGATATTTGCTTTGCTGGCTCTGAAGCGAAGCGCTTGACAGGTTCGAAATTTCATTTGTATACAAATGGTAATACCGCGCACTCGCGAAGGCCGAGGCGCGTCAGTGAATATAAAAATGAACGCCGGTCACACCAAGAATACGCTAACGCTCGGTTCACCGGCGCGGGGAGCAAATAACAATGGATCCTGCTTTTTCTAATGAATTACGTGCAGATCGGGAAATCACGGTGGAGACCGTGCGCCCGCATTATGACTTCATTGTCTGCGGCGGGGGTTCTGCCGGATGTGTGGTGGCGCGGCGTCTGGCAGAGCAAGAAAATCTGACCGTACTTCTCATAGAGGCCGGCGGCAGTGATCGTGTTCCCTCCGTTATCGATTCGACGCAGTGGATGTGGAATATCGGTACAGAGCGCGATTGGGGTTACAAGGCGCAATCTTCGCCGACAGTGAACGGGCGGACGCCGATTTTGCCTATGGGCAAGGTGCTTGGCGGCGGCTCCAGCATCAACGGGTCTGTATGGGCGCGGGGCCATAAGCATGACTTTGACAATTGGGCGGAGGCGGCAGGGGATGATGACTGGAATTATGAATCTGTTCTAGAAATATACAGAAAGATCGAGGATTGGCAAGGAAAGCCCGACGAACACCGACGTGGCAAGGGCGGCCTTCTGAACATATTGCAACCAGACAATCCTATTCCACTTGTGGCGGGTTTAATTGAAGGCGCAGTCGATATAGGAATTCCATATGTTGAGGATATTAATGGTGCCCCCATGGAAGGCATTGGAGGGTGCGGGCTACCGAATGTTCTCGTGCAGGACGGCAATCAACGCGTCTCGATGGCCGCGACCTATATCCATCCCTTTATGGGTAAGCCAAATTTGGACGTTCTGCTTTGTGCTGAAATCGTCAAATTGGAGATCGATGGAAGCAAAGTGACCGGAGTCACTTTCGTTCGCCGCGGCCGAACTTATACGGTTGGTGCGATTAAGGAGGTGATTCTGTCGTTGGGCGCGATCAACACGCCCAAGCTGCTAATGCTCTCGGGCATTGGTGAAGAGGCGGAGCTTAAGCGTCACGGCATTGAACTTAGGCATAAACTGCCGGGCGTTGGTAAGAATTTTCAGGATCATATCCTGCTTGCCGGGTGTGTCTGGGAGTATATCACTCCGGAGCCTCCCCGTAACAATGCGGCCGAGTTTGTGTTTATCGCCAAGAGCGATTCTTCCTTAAAAACGCCCGATCTGATGCCGGTGCTCGAGGAAACACCTTTCGCCAGCGAAGTGACGGCATCACAGTATGATGTGCCGGTGGGGACCGCCTCGGCATGGACGCTTGCGCCCGGCTTGGCCCGGCCTGACAGCCGCGGTCAGATTCTGTTGGGCAGTGCAAATCCATTCGATGCGCCTCTTATCGAAGCCAATTTCCTTTCCACGGACACGGACATCAAGGCGATGCTGCGTTGCATCGAGATGCTGCGTGAGATCGGCAATTCAAGCTTCTGCGCGCCATACCGCAAGCGAGAGGTCATGCCTGGAAATCTGAGCCGCAAAAAGATGGTGAATTTTATCCGTAATGCGTCGGGCACCTATTTCCATCAAAGCTGCACTTGCAAAATGGGCCGCGATGAAATGTCTGTCGTCGATGGTCGGCTGCTCGTCTATGGCATTCAGAATCTGCGCATTGCCGATGCCTCAATCATGCCCGAAATCACCACCGGAAACACCATGGCGCCGACCGTAGTTATCGGTGAACGCGCCGCACAGATCATCAAAAAAGCCTACGGCCTTAACTGAACCCAAGGAGTGCTTTCATCATGAATGCTTTGACGCCCCATCCCTTGCTCTCTGCCCGAGCAGGAGCCTTTATCGCCGGAAAACATCAACTTTTGATTGGCGGGTCCTGGCGTGATGCCGCGTCCGGCGAAACGATTGACATTGAGGATCCCTGCACTGGACAGGTCATTGCCAAGGTTGCCGCCGGCGCGCGTGCGGATGTCGATCTTGCGGTGGCGGCGGCGCGCCAGGCGCTGGATGGCCCGTGGGGCAAGATGTCCGGGCTGGAGCGCGGTAAACTGATTTCGCGCTTCGCCACGCGACTGGAGGAACTAGCAGGCGAGCTTGCTGAAATCGAAGCGATCGATTGCGGCAAGCCCGTCACCTATGCGCGTTATGTTGATGTCGGTCTCAGCGCCAACACCTATCACTACATGGCTGGCTGGGCGAGCAAGATAACTGGCGAGACCGTCGACGTGTCTTCTCCCGGTGAGTTCCATGCCTTCACCACGCGAGAGCCGGTAGGGGTGGTAGCGCAGGTTGTGCCTTGGAATTTTCCTCTGGTACTGACCGCCTATAAACTGGCGCCGTCGCTGGCGGCCGGGTGTACCGCCATCATCAAGCCCGCGGAGCTGACGCCGCTTTCGACGCTCCGCCTCGCACAGATTGCAGAGGAGGTGGGTTTTCCGCCGGGTGTGATCAATGTGATCACGGGCTATGGTGCCACTGCGGGGGCGGCGCTGGCGGAACATCCTGGTATCGACAAGATTGCCTTCACCGGCTCCACCGATGTCGGGAAGGCTGTGGCTCGTGCCGCGACTGGCAATCTTAAGCGTGTGACGCTGGAACTAGGCGGCAAGGCGCCGATGATGGTGTTTCGCGATGCTGATCTGGAAAAGACCATTCCCGCGCTGGCCGGGGCAATCTTCTTCCACCAAGGACAGGTCTGCACCGCCGGCACCCGGTTGTTTATCCATAAATCGATCCATGACCGCGTGGTCGAAGGCATTGCCGCAGAGGCGAAGAAGTTGGTGATCGGCCACGGACTTGAGCAGGCGACCACGATGGGGCCGATGATCTCCGGCCGTCAGCGCGACCGCGTGTTGGCCTACATCGAGCAGGGGCGCAAATCCGGCGCCGAATTCGTTTGCGGCGGAAATTCCTTGGGCGAGAACGGGTATTTTCTTGAGCCGACGGTGCTCGCGGGCACGGATTCATCCATGTCCGTTGTCAGGGAAGAAATTTTCGGGCCCGTGCTCTGCACCATGGCATTCGGTGACGACGATATCGAGACGCTGGCTGACAAGGCGAATGAAACCGAATTTGGCCTGTCCGCCAGCATTTGGACGCGTGACTTGTCCACAGCGCACAAAATGGCCAAGCGGATCAAGGCTGGCAGCATATGGATCAACATGCATAACTTCTTCGATCCTGCGCTGCCGTTCGGTGGATATAAGCAATCCGGTTGGGGTCGCGAGCAAGGTGCGGAGGCCATCCGGACCTTTACGGAAGTCAAATCCGTCTGTGCGGCCCTATAAACTTCAACAATAAGCCATAGGAGTGTTCCGATCATGTCGGAAGGTTTGAAAACATTCGCAGCTCAAGTCAGTCCCGGCGCCTATACCTCGGATATTTTTTACATGCTGGGGTGCCTTGGCGTCATTTTCGGCATGGTCGCGCTGACCTTGCTGGACGCTGGTATCGTTAACCGCAAGAACGTCATCGATACAATCGTCCAGAAATGGGTGTGTGGCATGGTAGGCGGCGGGGCATATCTCATTCTCGGCTACGGGATGTGGAACTGGCAGATCTATCAGGCGCTCGGCATACCGCACGCGCTGGCGCAGGCACTGTCGGACTGGTCAATTTTCGGTCCTAACTTCACCACTTATGCGCAAAATCTGGACCCGGCTGTGGTGCCGGGCGCCGATACATCGCAGATATTTGGTGCCTTCTTCGTTCTGTTCATCATGCTCATCTGCATGCTGATGCACGGCGCGGGGGTAGAGCGGATGAAGCCCGCGCCAGCTTTCATCATGTCTCTGCTGATCGGTGGCATATTCAACCCGATTCTCGCCTATCTCACCTATAGCTCTGCCAGCCCGCTGACGAATAGCGGACTGCATGACTTCGTCGGTGATTTCGTGCTCTACGTCTTCATCGGCGTGTGGAGCCTGATCCTGGCCTGGCGGCTTGGACCGCGGCGTCAACCGGCACTGGCGCCGGGCAACTTCCCGCTCGTCGCCTTGGGCGCTTTCTTCCTCATCATGGCCATTCCGCTGTTCGTGCCAGCTTGCGGCTTTCTCACGCCGGGCGAAGGTTTCTACGGCATTACCGCAAACGACAGCGGCCTCGGCCTCGTGTTTTACGGGCTGGTGCTGGCCTTAGTAGGCGGCGGGCTGTCTGGCGCCATCATCGCCTATATCAAGGCTAACCCGGTCTATGTGATACTTGGGCCGATCGCCGGCTATATATCCTGCTCTGCGCTCATCGACTTGGCGCTACCTTGGCAGGCTCTCCTCATCGGTTTCTGCGGCCCGGTGGTGATGGTAGCGGGCGAGGCAATCATGCGCCGCCTGGGCATTGATGAGACCAAGATTGTGCCGTTGGCACTGGGGCCAGGCGTGTTCAGCGCGCTGATGGCGGGTATCGTTGGTGCCGGCCGGGCGCAGGGCGGGTTTTTCGGCGTTACCTCTGGTCCCTATGCTTATCAGCATGCGCATATTTCCTTTGCCACGCAGATAGAGGGCACGGCGCTCATCCTCGCAGGTTCGGCGGTGGTAGGGTTGGTCGTTATCTATCTGATCGAAAAGACGATCGGCTTGCGGGTAACCCCGGCGCAGGAGGATGCCGGGCTGGATGCAACCTATTGGTCAGGTTTCTCCACGAATTCCTCACCTTTACCCACGGCTGAACTCGCGGCGGTCTCCTCGACTTTGTAATAGATCGGAAGGTGCCATAATGCGGCACCTTCCGCTTGATCGATGTTCCTAAAATTGTGCAAATACTGTCCGCGACTGACTTAGAGGCGATAGAGATTGATGGCGAACAATTCCAAAGCACATAGCGAACAGGTGGCAACCGTGCCGCGCAAGCGGAAGCTGCCTTATGTTTTGGAGGATCAGATAGGCTTTGTTCTCAGGCAAGTTTCGCAGCGCCATGTCGTTATCTTCAGCGGCCTTATACCCGAGGAGCTGACGCCCACTCAGTTTTCGGTGATCAATATGCTCGACCGGTTAGGTATTTGTTCGCAAAATCAGCTCGGACGTTTTGTGGCAATGGATGCCGCGACGGTCAAAGGTGTGATTTTCCGGCTGACTCTGAAAGGATTGACTCAAACCGAACCGGATCCGAATGACGCTCGGCAATTGTTGGTTTCCCTGACCGATAAAGGGAAAGCACTCGCCGATGCATGTCTGCCAGCTACGCGGCAGATTTCGGAACTGACGCTGGGGCCATTGACGGGCCCGGAGAGGGACAGGCTACTCGTTCTTTTGAAAAAGCTCATTTGACCGAAACAAGTCGATGTTTTGCAGTCGTAAATGATCAGCGAAGCTGAGGTTTTGGTTTGGCTCATTGACGCACCGCGCAACTTCGAGGTGAATTTCTGGCTTTGTTATTCTGAGTTTATCACGGTAAAAATTCAGTTTTTAGCGGACTTTTAAGTTGACTGAGCTCGGCTCTTGTTGTTTGTATACAAACAAGTTGAGCGCGTTTTGTGACATTAATCTTCGGCAGATACTCGATGGAAAACATGGAAAACATGGAAAACATGGAAAAAGTGGAAATTGCTGTAATCGGGGCTGGACTGGGTGGCGCTGCCGCCGCAGCTCTTTTGAGGAAAAAGGGCTTCAGCGTTCATTCCTTTGAGCAGGCTCCGACTTTTGACCGCCTTGGCGCCGGAATACATATCGGCCCGAACGTGATGAAGGTGTTTCGTTACCTCGGCATTGAGGAGACGCTCTCCTCAATCGCATCTCACCCGGCTTACTGGTTTTCCCGAGACGGGCGAACCGGTGATTACTTGTCCCGAATCGAACTTGGTAATTTCGCGCTCAAAGAGTACGGAGCCCCCTATATTACCATTCATCGCGGAGATATGCATGCCGTTCAGATGCAGATGCTTCCCGAATCCACGGTTCATTTTGGCCATAAGCTGACCAATCTGGAGGAGCGTGAGGATGGTGTGCTGCTTAGTTTTGAGAATGGCCAGAACGTCTTTGCCGATCTGGTGGTTGGTGCGGATGGCATTAATTCAGCGATTCGTGAAAAGCTACTAGGCGTTGAAAAGCCGAACTATTCCGGCTGGATCGGTCATCGCGCCCTGGTGAACGTAAAAACGCTGCGCGAGAGCGGATTGGAGTTCGAAGCCTGTGTGAAATGGTGGTGGGAAAAGTCACGGCATATCATGGCCTATGACACCAAAGGCGACGGTTCCGAATACTATTACGTCACTGGCGTACCTGACCAAGAATGGAACCATGGCACCAGCTTCGTCGATTCATCGCGCGAAGAGATGGAGGCCGTATTTGGGGATAATGCGCATCCAATCGTCAAGGCGCTGATAGGTGCGACTACGAGTGTCACGAAATGGCCTTTCTATAACCGCGATCCGCTCGGGCTATGGTCCCGCGGGCGTCTGTGCCTGCTTGGTGATGCCTGCCACCCCATGCGGCCCCATATGGCGCAGGGCGCATGCATGGCCATTGAGGACGCAACCGTTCTAAGTCGTTGTCTGGAGGAGACGGGTCTTGACGGATATGAGACAGCCTTCAGGCTCTATGAGCGGACGCGCCGGGAACGCGCGACCAAGGTGCAGACGATCTCAAATGCCAATACCTGGCTGAAGCAGCCGGAGGATCCGGCTTGGGTGTACTCCTACGACCCTCTCACAACGCCGCTCCGGGAAAGCCTTCCCGCCTGACGGCCAGCGAGGTATCTCCGCCATGGGGCAACCCCAGACGATCAAGCTGATGGTAAACGGACAATCGCACGCGATCCATGCAGATGGTTCCACCATGTTGCTGTACGCCCTGCGGAACGAGTTGTGCCTGAACGGCCCTAAGTACGGTTGTGGCTACGGCGAATGCGGCGCCTGCACGGTGCTGATAGATGGGCGTGCGGCTCGTGCTTGTTGCACACCTATCAGCCAGGTAGGGGAGCTGGAGATCACGACGTTGGAAGGGCTGGCGCAGGCGGGTGTGCTGGACGATGTGCAGCACGCTTTCGTGGAGGAGCAGGCCGCACAATGCGGTTACTGCCTGAACGGTATGATCATGACCATCCGCGCCGTGCTGAATGCCGGCGGGGCCAAGAGTTTTGAGGAGGTCAAGCAAGCTCTGCGCTTCAATCTCTGCCGCTGCGGCACGCATATTGAGATTATGCGCGCCGCTTGTCGGGCGTGTGGCGTGGCGTTTGAAGAGGCCGGACCGTGACCGGGTTTCTAGAGATTGTGCGCTCTGGTTTGGCGCCAAAAGGCCTTTCCGCAAGGCCGGGTCAGAAGATCGAGAATTTACCGGATGAGCTGTTTCTGCGCATCGACGAGACCGGCGCCGCGATTGGTTATTGCGGACATGTGGATCTCGGTACTGGCATCCGTACCGCCCTCGCGCAGATCATAGCCGAGGAATTGGATCTACCCTTCGCCCAAGTGTCCATGGTACTCGGCGATACCGACAAGGTGCCGAACCAAGGTGCCACGATCGCGAGCGAGACGATCCAAGTGAGTGCAGTGCCATTGCGCAAGGCGGCCGCGCAGGCGCGGCTGATCCTTATGCGCATCGCGGCAGCGCGCTCTGGGGTGGACGCGCGGGAATTGCGCACGGAAGATGGTCTTGTGCTTGGTCCCGAGGGTAGCAATGTGCGCTTTGCATATGGCGATCTTTTGGTTGACCGGATGCTGCGTGAGCGACTGGACGAGGCGGTTCTGGTAAAGGACCCTATCAGTTACAAAGTTGTGGGCGCCCGTGTTGCGCGCGTGGATATCCCCGATAAGGCCACCGGCCAGGCGATATTCGTGCATGATGTGCGCGTGCCCGGCATGCTTCATGCCCGGCTCGTCCGCCCGCCTTATGGCGGGTGGGACCACGGGCCTTTCTTCGGCCGCTCTCTGCTTGGTGTCGAGCGCGAGGCAGTTGCCAACATGCCCGGCTTCGTCGAAGTGGTCGTGGATGGCGACTTCATTGCTGTTGTCGCGGAGCGCGAGGAGGAGGCGCAGCGCATTGCAGAGGCTCTGCCGGTGCACTGGGCAGCACTTCCACCAATGCCGGACCTCTCCGATGTGGCCGAAGCATTGCGCCGTAACCCGGACACGCCTCGCGTGGTGCGAGACGAAGGCGACATGCACGCGGCTTTCACCGGTGCCGCCATCGACCTTCGGAGAAGCTATTTCTGGCCGTATCAGATGCATGCGTCGATTGGCCCTTCCTGCGCCGTCGCGGATTGGCGCGACGGCAAGCTTACTATCTGGTCCGGAACGCAGAACCCGCACATGCTACGCGCTGACATCGCCCTTTTGACGTCGCTGCCGGAAGCCGCCATCGATATCATTCGGCACGAGGCGGCCGGTTGCTACGGCCGTAATTGCGCCGACGACGTTTCGGGCGATGCTGCCCTGCTTGCGGTTAAGCTTGGTCGCCCGGTGAGGGTGCAGTTGACCCGAGAGCAAGAGCATGTGTGGGAACCGAAAGGGGCGGCGCAGCTGATTGATGTGCGTGGTGCCGCCGATGCGAATGGCACGCTGCGTGGCTATGAGTTTGACACTCGATATCCTTCCAACGTCTCGCCGCTTCTGGGGCTGGTGCTCACAGGCATCGTGCCAGCTGACCCGGTGGCTGTACCTATGGGCGACCGCACCTCCGTCCCGCCTTATGATTACGAGGCGAAGAAGATCACGGTGCATGACATGGCGCCGATCGCCCGAGCCTCATGGTTTCGCGGTGTTTCCGCCATGCCGAACAGCTTCGCACATGATTGCTTCATCGACGAGTTGGCGGTGGAGGCAAAGGAGGACCCCGTTGCCTACAGACTGAAGCACTTGCCGGACGAGCGTGCGAGGGCGTTGCTCTCTGCCGTGGCGAAGCGGGCGGCATGGGAACCGCGCCCCGGCCCCGCCAAGCCGGATCTGCAATCTCGAATTCTGCGCGGGCGCGGCGCGGCCTATGCGCAATATATGCATGGCGCCTTTCCCGGCACGCCGGCGGCCTGGAGTGCCTGGGTCGCCGATGTAGAGGTGGACCGTGCCACCGGGCAGGTTTCCGTCACAAGAGCCGTGGTCGGGCAGGATTCCGGCATGATGGTCAATCCCGCTGGCGTGCAGCATCAGATACACGGCAATGTCATTCAATCCACCAGCAGGGTGCTCAAGGAAGAGGTGCCGTTCGACGCTGTGGGAGTCGCGGCGAGGGATTGGGGCGGTTACCCGATTTTGACCTTCCCGGAGCTGCCGAAGATCGATGTTCTGATGTTACCCCGACAGGACCAGCCGCCGATGGGAGTGGGGGAATCCGCATCGGTGCCCAGTGCCTCCGCGATTGCCAATGCATTGTATGATGCCACGGGCGTACGATTCTATGAGCTGCCCTTCACGCCGGAGCGGGTCAAGGCGCGGCTGGACGCCATGCTCTCGCCCTTACCTGCGCCAGAGAGGCCGATCGCGCCGCCGGCACTGCCGAGGAATGAGCGGGCTCGTCCGGCCTCTGACGGCTGGGGTGGGCGCATGCGCAAACTTGCCAAGACATCTAGCCTCGCGGCGCTCGCCGCTGCAGCCGGAGTTGCGCTCGCTGGGGTGGCGGTCGGCATGCTGCCTTTGCGAATGAGCATCGCGCCGATTCAGCAGCCGGACGTGGCACTGTTTTCCTCGGCGGCCATCGCGCGCGGTAAAGTCCTGGCGGCGTTGGGCGACTGCGCCGTTTGCCATACCGCGCCTGGCGGCACGCCCATGGCAGGGGGCTTTAGGATGGAGACGCCATTCGGCACCATCCTCACCACAAATCTCACGCCTGATGTGCAGACTGGCATCGGTGCCTGGTCCTACCCTGCCTTTGCGCGAGCAATGCGCGAAGGCATCGGTCGGGATGGGCGTCATCTCTACCCGGCCTTCCCATATACCTCTTTTGCCAGAACCAACGAAGACGACATGGAGGCGCTGTACGCCTATCTTATGACCCAGCCAGCGGTGCATAACCCGGTACCGCCGAGCGAGCTGAAATTTCCCTTCAATCTGCGTTGGACTTTGGCGGGCTGGAACACGCTCTTTCACAATGCCGCTCCCTTCACACCCGACCCGGGCAAGAGCGAAAGCTGGAACCGCGGCGCCTATCTCGCGGAGGGGCTTGGGCACTGCAGCGGCTGCCACACGCCCCGCAACGTGCTCGGGGCAGAGAGGCTGAAAGGGCTCTATCTGGGTGGAGGCGAAGCCGAAGGGTGGAACGCGCCCGCGCTCTCCAGCCTGTCCAATTCTCCTATTCCTTGGAATACTCAGGATGTGTACGATTATCTGCGCAGCGGATTTTCCGCCCGGCATGGGCCTGCCGCCGGGCCGATGGCGCCGGTGGTGGAAGAGATGCAGCATCTTCCAGATGGAGATGTGCGAGCCATCGCGGAATATATTTCCTCCTTCGATACGCGTACCGAGGCGGCCAGCGCTGCCGAACTGGACGCTGCCGCCGCGTCCAGGCTGGCCGAGACGGCCGGTGCATCGCAGGGCGCACGCATCTTCTCCGGTAGTTGCGCCGCTTGCCACGAGGGTGATGCCGCCTTCATGTTCGGCAACCGTCCGTCCCTTGCGCTCAACAGCAATCTCTTCGCTGCTCGGCCGGATAATCTGATTCATATTATTCTGCGCGGCTCCTCATCTGTGGTTTCAGGCGGCGGGGCTATGCCCGGTTTTGGTAGTGTTTTCAGCGATGCTCAGTTGGCCGATCTCGTGACATATCTGCGATCCAGCTTTGCCCCGGGTGAACCAGCATGGACCGATTTGCCCGAACGCATCGCCGCTCTGCGCAACGCGACACATTAAAGGTGGGAGTTTAAAAGATGCCTGTTAGAGACCACCAACTTCTGGATGCTTGGATGCAGGTGCTGACACTGTCCGAGCTCCAACCGGGCCAGACCGTGACGATCCTGACCTCATCCAACACGCATCCGCAGACCTTGGCGATGGCGAGCCTGGCAGCGCAATGCAAGGGTGCCATTGTCAATCGGTTGGATCTGCCGCCCGTGAATGGCGAAAAGTCGCTGACACGCGACTTACTTTCCTATTTCGGTTCTACCCCGCTCACAGGCAATAAGGCGGCACTTGCAATGCTGAAAGAGAGCGATCTCGTGCTGGATCTGATGGTCCTGCTTTTTTCTAAGGAACAGCATGAAATCTTGAAAGGCGGCACCAAAATCTTGCTTGCCATCGAACCGCCGGAAGTACTGGTGCGCATGGTGCCGACCGTAGAAGACCGCTCGAGGGTGCTGAAGGCTTCTGCGCGGCTTCAGGCGGCAAGTCAGATGCAAGTCACCTCTGCCGCGGGCACCGACGTATGTTTCGCTTTGGGAGACTTCCCGATTCTTGAGGAATACGGCTTCACCGACAAGCCCGGCCGCTGGGACCATTGGCCGAGTGGTTTTCTCGCCACTTGGTCCAACGAAGGCACCGCGCAAGGCAGGATCGTGCTGGACCGCGGCGATATTCTGCTGCCACAGAAATCCTACGTGACCGACCCTGTGATACTCACGATCGAGAAAGGCTATGTGACGAAGATTGAAGGTAGGCTCGACGCCGATTTTCTGCGCGAATATATGGCAAGCTTTAACGATCCTGAGAGCTATGCCATCTCGCATATTGGCTGGGGCCTGCAAGAGCGTGCCCATTGGTCGGTGCTTTCGCTCTACGACCGGGAGGCGACGGCGGCCATGGATAGTCGCGCTTTCGCTGGGAATTTCCTCTGGTCCATGGGGCCGAATAATGAAGCAGGCGGCAGCCGTGAGACGGCATGTCATATCGACATCCCTATGCGCAACTGCACCGTGACTCTGGACGGCGAGGAAATCGTGGTGGCCGGAAAAGTGCTGCCTGCCGGCGGCGGAAAGGTAACATGAGATGAGCGAATTGGAAGTTTATAAACGGCAGGGTTTTGGCGGTTCGATCGAGATCGTCGGCAAGATCGGCCTTTTGATTGTTGATTTCGTCAATGGTTTTGCTGATCCGAACGCCTTTGGCGGCGGTAATATTCCGCCCGCCATCGATCGGACCAGAACGCTGCTGGCACATGCCCGTGCGCGTGGCTGGAAGATTTCGTACACCCGCATTGTCTTTGCTGAAGACGGTGCGGACGCCAACATCTTCTCGCTGAAGGTGCCGAGCCTGTTAAAACTCACGGAAAGCAATCCGCAAAGCGCCATCGTTGCGGAGTTGGCACCGGCTCCCGGCGAATATGTGGTCCGCAAGACCGTGCCTTCGGCTTTTGGGGGCACCGCCCTAGCCGCCTGGCTCAGCTCGCATGGCATACAGAGTTTGGTTGTCGCCGGCTGCGTCACGAGCGGCTGTGTGCGCGCCTCGGTGCTGGATGCGATGCAACTCGGCTTCCGCCCGTTCATCGTCTCCGATTGCGTCGGCGATCGCGCCATCGGACCGCATGAGGCAAATTTATTTGATATGGCACAGAAATGCGGCGAGGTGCTGAGCCTTGACGATTTACTTGCCCGCCTGCCCAACTGAACTGGAAAATTGAGAATATCGCATGACAAGAATATATAAGATCGGGCAGATTGTGCCCTCCTCGAATACCACGATGGAGACTGAGATCCCGGCCATGCTGCGGGCACGCGAATTGATTCGTCCCGAGCGTTTCACTTTCCATTCCGCCCGCATGCGCATGAAGCATGTGAAGAAAGAGGAGCTGGCCGCGATGGATGCACAGAGCGACCGCTGTGCCGCGGAGCTCAGCGATGCTGCGGTGGATGTTTTAGGCTATGCCTGTCTCGTCGCCATCATGTCCATGGGCCTAGGCTATCACCGCGCCTCTCAGGCACGGCTTGCCCAGGTGACGCAGGACAATGGTCATCCCGCCGCGGTGGTGACCAGCGCAGGCGCATTGGTTGAAGCGCTGCACGTGATGGGTGCGAAGAAGATCGCCGTCGTCACCCCCTATATGAAGCCGCTGACACAGATGGTGGTGGAGTATATAGCCAATGAGGGCTTCCAGGTGCTGGATTCCATCGCCCTCGAAATCCCGGATAATTTGGATGTCGCTCGTCACGATCCCGCGAAACTGCCCGAAATCGTTGCGGGTTTGAATTATCGGGACGCGGACGTTATTGTGCTTTCCGCCTGCGTGCAGATGCCGTCGCTCGCCTCCGTCGCGAAGGTCGAAGCGCTCACAGGTAAGCCCGTTATCTCTGCGGCCATCGCTACCACCTATCAAATGCTGAAGGCGTTGCATCTGGAGCCGGTGGTGCCGGGCGCAGGCGCGTTGCTTTCCGGGGCGTATTGAGATGACGGCTTTGCTCTACGGCGCGCATGTCAGTGCCAACGGCATACGCCAGCATTACTTGCGCTATGGCGGCAAGGGGCAGCCGTTGTTGTTGATCCCCGGTATTACCAGTCCCGCCGTCACCTGGGGTTTCGTGGCGGAGGTGCTCGCCGAGCACTTTGATGTCCATGTGCTAGATGTGCGCGGGCGTGGCCTGTCCGAAACCGGGCCGCATCTGACCTATGATCTCGACAGTTACGCCGAGGATGCCGCAGATATCATAGCGGCGCTGGGGATGGAGAATTGGATCGTACTCGGCCATTCAATGGGGGCGCGCATCGCACTGCGGCTTGGGCACAACAATCCGGCCAATATCGCCCGGATGGTGCTGGTGGATCCGCCGGTAAGCGGCCCTGGGCGGCGGGAATATCCGGCCAAACTTCCCTGGTATGTTAATTCAATCCGGCAATCGCAGAAAGGCATGAATGTGGAGGAGATGCGCGCCTTTTGCCCGACCTGGACAGAGGCTCAGCTCCAACTGCGAGCCGAATGGCTGCATACCTGCGACGAAGCGGCAGTAGTGGAAACCTTCGGACGCTTCCATACCGAGGATGTGCACCAGGACGTGCCGCATCTGCGTTGCCCCACGCTGCTGGTGGTGGCCACTCGTGGCGGTGTGATCCTGTCTGACGACGAGGAGGAACTGAAACAGCTCTCGTCCAGGCTCAGCATCATTCATGTCCAAGATGCTGGACATATGATCCCGTGGGATAATCTCCAGGGATTCATCGAGGCCGTTGTCCCATTCGCCGCCGGTGGCATTTAGAGCGCGTGGCACCGGCGCTGGACACGTTGCGCCAGGCTCTGGCCTGGGGCGTACCGGGGCGAGGCTGTGGCACTGGCTACTGTCCTCCGAAGCTGGGGTAGCGCGCCATATCCGGCTGGAAGCTACATGGCCATCAGCTCGGCCGGCAATATAGCTGGGGCGGTAAGCGGTGGATGCGTGGAAATTGCCGTTTATACGGAAGCGCAGCATGTGCTGGAAACTGGCCAGCCCGCGCGGCTGTGGCCTCCGCGACCCTGCGCTCGCGCGAGATGTTTGTGCCGTTGAGCCACCGGCCCGGCCACGCCCAGGCGGATTTTGGCGAGGCGGATGCCATCATCGCCGGTCAAAAGGTTCGGTTTCATTATTTCTGCATGGACCTGCCGCAG
>JAMFRU010000083.1 GCA_026224875.1 Acidocella sp. | reverse complement strand
GCGCGGCCACGTCTCTTGAAAACTTCGGCGAGGAGAGTTTCCTTGAGGGGTTGCGGATTCTGGTCGGCTCGATGAACGCACAGGGGGCTTTGAGCGAGCAAGGCCGCGCGATGTTTGAGGCACAGATTGTTAATTTGCTTTCCCAGCGGTTGGAAGTGGAGCACTGGTACAGGTTGCACCCGGAGATCGAGGAACAGGAGATCACCGCGCCGTTGATCGGGCTTGGTCTGCCGCGCACCGGCTCCACGGCGCTGGCCTGCATGCTGGCCGAAGACCCGGGCGTGCGCTGCATCCGTACCTGGGAGAGCAGCGGGCCTTGCCCGCCGCCAGAGGCGGCGACCCAGCACAGCGACCCGCGCATCGCAAAGGAAGAGGCGCAGCTGCAGCTACAGTTCCGCATGACGCCGAAGATGCAGATGCTGCTACCGCTTTCCGCCACCGCGCCGATCGAATGCCACTATTTTATGGCTTACGATTTCAAGTCACATCATTTCCAATCCATGGTGAAACTGCCTGATTATACGCATTGGCTGATCCACGAAGCCGATCTGGTGCCAACCTACCGCTATGTGAAGCGGGTGATGAAGCTGCTGCAATGGCGCTGCCCGCCTAACCGCTGGCGCATCAAGAATCCCAGCCACCTGCTATTCATCGATGCGCTGGACCGAGTCTTCCCGGATGCGCGCTATTGGATGACGCATCGCGATATCGCGAACGTGATCCCGTCGGTCGCCGACCTGTATTGCGAGTTGAGCCAGGGTTTCACCGAGCATCTGGATCGCGATTATATCGTAAAAAGAAGCGTAGAAGACTGGGAGTTGGGAATGCGCAGACTGATCACTTTCCGCGATGCCGGGCAGGATCGCAGATTTTTTGACATCCATTTCTCAACCTTCCAGGAAAATCCTCTACCCATCATTGCAGATCTATACCAATTCCTTGATGAGCCTTTGACCGAGGAGGCACGCGCTCGTATGGAAGCTTGGCGGCGCGCGACGCCGCGCGACAAATATGGCCGCCACGAGGCTAACAAATCTGGCGTCGATCTCGAAGCGCTACGAAAGCGATTCCGATTTTATGCGGACCGGTTTATGCCGGCAGCCGCAATTTCTTAGATCCATTCTGAGTTCGAAAGTGTTCTAATCAGCAATCAACCTTCTAACTGCTCGGTCCGACCTGCAAGCCAAGTATTAAAGCCAACGCCAAAACGGGCCTCGAGAATTCGTGTAAGGAAATGAACAATGAAACGACGCGACTTCAACCTCCTCGCCAGCACCGGCCTCACATTCGGCGCCATTGGACGGCCAGCGATGGCGCAATCTGCAACACCCGACCCGATGCTGCTCACCACCATGTTGACACCCTATGGCGCGGAGCGGAGCGGTAATGCGGACGGTTCCATTCCACCATGGACGGGGGGGCTGACAGCGCCGCAATTGGTGCCGGATCAAGAATCGATGTTCAAGTCTTTGCTGACGAGCAATCGCTCTACAGGGTAGATGCCAGCAATCTCGCGCAATATCAAAATCTGGTGCCGCCGGGCATCCAAGGTATGATCACAAAATTTGGCTTTAGTCTTAAGGTGTTTCCAACCCATCGTACCGCAGCGGCACCGCAATATGTGTATGATAACGTTGCCAAGAACGTGACGCGCGCAAAGCTTACCCGGCTGGCGGGCGGCTCGGCTTCACCGGCGGCTACGGCGGCATTCCATTCCCGATCATCGACACCTCTGACCCGCTCACCGGTGGCGCACAACTAATATGGAACCATCTCACCCATTGGGAAGGCTATTCCAACCATTCCACATTCACACCGGCCTTCGTCGTCTCGACCAGCGTTCCCGTCCTTTCAGGGGCCGAGTTCAGCCGCTTCATATACCCCTATTACTACCCGGACGGCTCGCCGGAGACCTACTCGAAATAGCACGGCGCGCTATAAAGAAGATGCGCTGTGCGACGATACTGGTAAATGATGCGGCAGGGCTCAATGGCGTCTCACCACCTTCCAATCAACTTCGTGGAAAGCGTGACATGACTATAATGTCTGAAACCATTTCCCGCACATCGCTTCGCCGGGACACAGTATTGCTCACCGGCAAGGTGGCGCTGGTGACAGGCGGGGCCGCCGGTATCGGCCGCGGCATTGCGCTCGGCCTCGCCGAATTTGGTGCCGATGTCGCCATAGTCGACATTGATGGCGTGGCGGCGGAAATCGTCGCCGCGCTCGTACGGGAGAAGGGTCAGCGTGCGCTGGTTGTGGTGGCGGATGTCACGGATCGTGATGCTCTGCGTGGCGCCGTTGATCACGCCGCGGCCACGCTGGGGCGGCTTGACATCCTCGTCAACAATGTCGGCGGTACAAGGCCGATCAAATTGATCGAAATGACCGACCGGCAGATGGATAAGCAAATCGATCTCAACCTCAAAAGTCTTGCCGTCGCCACCCAGGCCGCTGCAAAGATCATGATCGCCGGCGGCGTAGGCGGCTCAATCATCAACATCACGAGCATCGAGGGGCTGCGCGCTGCACCGGGCTATGCCGTATATGCGGGCTGCAAAGCAGGTATTGTCAATTTTACCCGTACTGCGGCGTTGGAACTTGCGGAACACAGCATCCGCGTCAACGCCATTGCCCCCGATCTTGTCCTCACTGAAACGATGGCGCGCTACATCCCCTCGCTGTTTACCGAGGAGGGCAGGGCGGCTCAGGCGCGTTACATCCCGCTCGGCCGCCCCGGCAATTTCGACGATTGTGCTGGCGCTGCCGTGT
>JAMFRU010000082.1 GCA_026224875.1 Acidocella sp. | reverse complement strand
GGTTAACCGCACGTGGAAAAAGCCACAAATGCGCCCTCACCGCATGCGCACGAAAACTCCTCATCTTCGCAAATACAGTCGTCGAAAGAGGAAGGCCATGGCAAAAAATGACCCCTTAAAGCAAGGCCTCAATCTAATGGTTGCTACGGGTTTTTATAAAAACAATGGATTCGGGAGGACAAAAATGCAGATATTAGGCGGTTGCCATGCTTTTATTACGGGCGGGGCGAGTGGCATGGGGCTTGGTATGGCCGTAACCATTGCCGATGTTGAACGCACGGATGTTGCCACCGTGGGCGCAGGACGAGCCCTATTCGCGACGCATCCCGAATTTTTGGCCGGGATAGAGGTCAGAATGGCCAGGATCAAAGAGTCATTTCTCCGCCAACCCCGGATGTAAAGAGGCACGGAGTAAATTCGTTATGGCGAGTCGAGTACGGGTGTCTGGCGAGAACTGGCGCGCAGCGTACGCTTGTACGCGAGCACCCCCCGCTTTCGCGGGAGCAGGCTTGCGCAGCCAGACGCCCGTAATCGGCCGCCAGAACGAATTTACGGCCTTAGGACCCAGCCGCCGTCTACGTGGATTACTTGTCCGGTGATCCAGGCGCCGGCTTGCGAGCAGAGCAGCAGCAGTGTGCCGACCAACTCGTCCGGGGCGCCGCGCACGCGCATGGCGACGTTCATTTCC
This sequence comes from Acidocella sp., assembly GCA_026224875.1. Taxonomy (GTDB): domain Bacteria; phylum Pseudomonadota; class Alphaproteobacteria; order Acetobacterales; family Acetobacteraceae; genus Acidocella. The sequence continues at coordinate 47,654 of JAMFRU010000082.1, read as the reverse complement.
AGGAATTTGATGAAGGGTGAATCATCGGGGGTGAGGGATTTGCCGGCATCGCTGGTGACATTGCCAGGTGCGATGGCGTTGACCGCGATGTTTTCACGGCCCAGTTCACGCGCCAGGGCGGTGGTGAGGCCGACGAGTGCCAGCTTGCCAATGCCATAAACGGAGATGGCGGGGAAGGCGCCCCCAGAAGTCTGGTTGATGATGCGGCCGCCGCCGCGTGCCTGCATCAGCGGCACCACGGCTTGGGCGCAGATGAGCGCGCCGGTGAGGTTGACGTTGAGGATGCGGTTCCATTCGTCGATCGGAATTTTGCTCGCCGGGTTGTAGCCGAGCTCCGCCATTAACGCCGCGTTGTTTACAAGGATGTCCACCCCGCCGAATTTTTGCTCCACGGTTTTGACCATGGCGGCGACCGAAGCCTCGCTTGTAATATCCACCACAACCGCGATGGCTCTGCCACCGGCGGCGGTGATTTCGTCCGCCACGCGTTGCGCGCCTTCACCGTTGATGTCGGTGACGGCAACGGATGCACCGGCGTTGGCGAGACCCAGCGCATAGGCGCGGCCGATGCTGTTGCCGCGGCCGCCGGCGCCGGTAACGATGGCGATTTTTCCGTCAAGACGGAACTGGTCGATTGAGAAACTCATAAGGTGGCACCTTTTGGTTTGGTGATGCGGTCGAGGAAGGGTTGGGCGGCATCGCGTAAGGGGGCGAAGGAGGGATCTGTGCCGAGCACGGCGCCGAGCAGGGCGAGGTCTTTACTCAACAGCATGGCGCCGTGGCTGAACATCGCGGCATCGGGCAGGCGGGCGCGCACGTCAAACGCGAAACTGCGGGCGCTGCTGACTTTGATCAGATCGATGAGGGCGGTGCGGTCGATCGCTAAAGCAGCACCGGTGGCGAGTGCGGCGTCGGCCAGCGCCATGTTGGCGGCCATGAGGGTGTTGTTGACGAGCTTGGCGTTTTGCCCGGCGCCGATGGGGCCGAGATGCAGGATGAGCCCGGCGAAGGATTCAAACACCGGGCGGGCGGCGGCAACGGCTGCGGCCTCGCCGCCGACCATTATGGTGAGCGTGCCATCGGTGGCACCCTGGCCGCCGCCGCTTACCGGGGCGTCGATGAGGGCGATGCCGCGTTCGGCGAAACGTGCCGCCAGCTCGATGCAGGTTTCGGGCAGGATGGTCGAGTGGATGACGACGATGCTGCCGGGGCGCATGACGGGCAGCAAAGCGTCGCAGGTGGCGATGACACCGGCGTCATCGACGACGCAGATGCCGATGTGGCCGCAGGTTTTCCCAAGTTCCCCGAGTGTGGCTGCGGTTTTGGCGGGCGTGTTGGCGTAAGTGGCGAGCGATTCCGGACGGCGGGCCCAGAGCCAGGTGGGGAAACCTGCATCGATGATGCGCTGGGCCATAGGGCCGCCCTGGCTGCCGAGACCGATGAAGCCGACCGTGATTTTACTCATTTTCGCTCCCATCAGCCGGCGGTGATGCCGCGGTCCATGGTGATGCAGCTGCCGTGGAAACCGCGCCCGGCGTCGGAGGCGAGATAGGCGATCATTTCGGCAACGTCGTCCACCTCGACCAGGCCGCGCATGCCGGAGAAACGCTTGATCAGCTCGTAATCCACGCCCTCGGGCATTTTGAGGTTGTTGCCGATGTTGGTCATCATGCCGCCGGGGGCAACCGCGTTAATGCGGATGGGTTTTTTCATGTATTCCATCGCCATGGCCTTTGTGAGCTGCAGCAGCCCCGCCTTGCTGGCGCAATAGGCGGCGGCATAGGCCTCGCCGATGTAAGCGGCGGTGGAGGAGACGTTGACAATCGCACCCTCGCGCGCGAGCAGATGCGGAATGGCAGCCTGGCAGAGGTGGAAGGGCGCGCTGAGGTTGACCGCGATGGTCTTGTTCCAATCGGCGATTCTCATCTCGGGCGTGTTGGTGAACATGATGAGGCCGGCGACGTTGCATAAAGCGTCGAGATGACCGAAGGCGGCGACCGCGGCTTCCACCGCGGCGGCGCAGTTTTCGGCCACGGAGAGGTCGGCGGCGTGGACCAGTACCTCGCGGCCCAGGGCGCGCGCGGCGGCGGCGGTTTCCTCAAGTCCCTTGGGATTTACATCGACAATACAAACTGTCGCACCGGCGCGGGCCAGCGCCAGTGCGGTGCCGCGCCCGAGGCCCGAGGCCGCACCTGTGACAAGGGCGAACTTGCCGGTCATATCTGAAGCTTGCATGTTACGTCTCCGTTTAAGGCTCGAAAGGTAGGCCATTGGCCACGACTTCAGTCTGTTTCATCACAGCAGATTGCGCGACGGAGGCACGCGGCCAGCCGGCATGGATGGCGTATTGCAGCACGAATTCGTACATCTCCTCGGCCGTGGCGTTGCCGCTCGCCATCGCCGCCCAAATGTGCGAGCCGATGGGGATGGCGCAGGAAGAGTTGCACACGCCGACCAAAGTTAGCCAGCGACGGGAGCGCTGGTCGAGCCCGGGGCGCATCCACATCTCACCGAACACGAAGTTGACAATGCCGGCTTCGAAATACGCGGTTTTGGGCGGCGGCCCGCCGAAGCACATCACGGTGTGGAAATTTGCCTGGCCTTCGGTGTGGCGCACCGCCGGGTCCCATGGTTCCGCACGTATGGCGGGGAATTTTTCGCCGGGCAGGCCAAGGGCGTTGGCGGCGTTGGTGATGGCGGTATCCAGCACCTGGCCGCAGGACCAGCCGGCGTACACGGCGGTGTGCAAAGCGGCTTCGCGCAGTTCGGCCAGCGTGAGTTCGCCTTTGTGCAGCGCGCCGTGGGCGTAACGTTCCGTGGCAGCGGTATCGCCGGCAGCGGCGGCACCTGCCATGGAGATAAGGAAGCGCGCGCGCAGGTCGAGCGCGGGGCGGGTCCAGACTTCGGCATAGATGAAATCGCGCCAGGAGGCTTCGAGCACGGTGGCGGGTTCGGGGGTGGCAGCGCCGTTGAGATCGGCGCGGGTGGCAATGCCGGTGGCGGTGCGCAGAGCGGGATCGAGCATGTCCATTTTTAAGCTCCTTGCGGCTTGGCGAGGCCCATCCAAACGTTTTTGATGCGCAGGAATTCGTGCAGTCCGGCTTCGCCGCCGAGCCGCCCGTAGCCGCTCTGCTTCATCCCGCCAAACGGCGCGCAGGGGGTCATGCCCTCGCCGGAACCGTTCACGTGGATCATGCCGGAATCCAGTGCCGACGCCATACGATGGGCGCGGCTGAGATTTTGCGTGTGCACATAGGCGCCGAGCCCGTAGGCCGTGCCGTTGGCAAGCTCGATCGCTTCTTCCTCGCTATCGAACGGGGTGACGCTGAGCACGGGGCCGAACACCTCGTGCTGGGCGATGTTGGAGTCATTGGCAACGTCCGCCACGATGGTAATGGGCAGATAGAAACCATTCGCCGCGTCACCGCCCAGGCGCTCGCCGCCGGTCACAATCCGCCCGCCTTCCTGCTTGGCCTGGCCGATGATGCCAAGGATGCGGTTGAGGGCGGATTCCGAGATGACCGGGCCAAGGATTGTGGACTGGTCCAGCGGGTCGCCGATTTTGATATGGCCGGCGATGCCGCCGAGCATGGCGAGGTATTGATCGTAGATCGGGCGCTCAACCAGCAGACGGGTGCCGTTCACACAGCCCTGGCCATTGGCGGAGATCGCACCGGAGAGGCCACGCTGGGCGGCAAATTGCAGATCCGCATCCGCGAACACGATGACCGCGGATTTGCCGCCGAGCTCCAGCCCGCAGGGTTTCAGAGTTTCGGCGGCGGTGCGCAGCACTTTTTTGGCGGTGGGGCCGCTGCCCACGAACTGGATTTTATCGATGCCGGGGTGGGCGACCATCGCCGCGCCGATATCTGGCCCGCCGGCGACGACGTTGAACACGCCTGGCGGAAAGCCGGCCTCGATGAAGAGTTCGCCCAGGCGCAGCACGGAATAAGGTGCCAGTTCCGGCGCCTTCACCACGAGGCAATTGCCGGCCGCCAGCGCCGGGGCCACGACCATGGTGGTGGCGAAGAACGGGCCGTTCCAGGGGATGATGGCGCCGATCACGCCATAAGGCTCATACGCGACATAATCATGCGCCGGCCCGCCCCAGGTGCTTATGACGGCGCCTTGAATCTTATCCGCCCAACCGCCGAAATAACGGAATTTCTGGGCGCCGTCGTAGCTCATATACATTGTGCCGGAAATCGCGTTGCCATTCTCGACGGCGCAGAGATGGGTCAGCGTGGCGGCGTCACGCTCGATGAGGGCGGCGAGTTTGAACATCAGGTCGCGGCGCTTATCGCCCGGAAGAGCGCGCCAGCTTGGTGCTGCTTTGCGCGCGGCGGCGACGGCGGCATCGATATCGGCGGGCGAGCCGAGGTGGATGTCGCCCGTGACCTGGCCGGTGGCGGGGTAGATATGCGGCAGCGAGATGCCGCTGCCCTGCGACAGCGCGCCGTTGATGATGACGGACGAACGCGGCAGCAGATTTTTATCCGGAGCCTGATATGACATTTTGGTCCCCTTAATCTGGGTCGCCGCTGGCGTTGAAGCTTAACGTTGAGCGCGAGCCTCGTTTCCTCGAATGATGTTTTTTGTAGCCTACACGATAGGTGCTGAAATACGTAGTGCGCATATATATGTGTAGTATAAGTGTGTCAATTTGAATTTTGTGACTAATTTTTGTTATATGTTTTAATTATATACATATAATTTGCGAGTGAGCCCATAAGTGGCACGGCCGCTGATAAGGCGCCATAATACGCTTTCAGGAGGACGAAACCATGTTCATTGCGATGAATCGTTTCAAGATTGCGCCCGGCTCCGAAGCGGCCTTCGAGCAGGTCTGGGCCAGCCGGGATACGCAGTTGCGCAGCGTGCCGGGCTTTATCTCATTTAATTTGCTGAAAGGCCCGGCCGGCGAGGGCTATGTGCTTTATGCCAGCCATACGCTGTGGGAGAGCCGCGCGGTGTTCGAGGATTGGACGAAATCCGAGGCGTTCCGGGCGGCGCACCGCAATGCTGGAGATAACCGGGCCATGTATCTGGGGCATCCGGAGCTGGAATTGTTTGAGGCCGTGCAAACTGTAACCAAGGGTTGAAAATTGTGCTTGTTCTTGCTGCCGGCTAGATAGTTGGTTAGCTAACGTCTGTGAATCCCGGGTGGGCCGGGGCGTTTGAAGGTAGAGTGCTGATGAAGAGGCGTGATGCGTTGCGAATTTTGGCGGCAGCACCTCTGCCTTTCGTACCCGCCGAATGGCCGGTGACGCAGCCCTCACCCGCCAGCTATAATTTTGGCCCGGATTTCACCTTCGGCTTCTCGACCTCCGCCTATCAGATTGAAGGTGCCGTGCGTGAAGAGGGACGCAGCCCGGGCATATGGGATGTGTTCTGCCACACCGGCCATCACATCAAGAACGGCAATAATGCCGATGTCGCCTGCGACCATTACCACCGCATGCCCGAGGATGTGGCGCTGGTGGCTGGGGCGGGGGTAAAAAATTACCGGTTTTCCGTGTCCTGGTCGCGGCTGTACCCGGAACTGAATGGCGGGCCCAATGCGAAAGGCTTCGCGTTTTACGACCGGCTGCTGGATGAGCTGCACCGGAGCGACATAACCCCCTGGCTGTGCCTGTATCATTGGGATCTGCCGCAGTATCTGCAGGACCAGGGCGGCTGGACCAACCGGGATACATCGTACCGCCTGGCGGAATTCTCCGACCGCGTGAGCCGGTATTTTGGCGGCCGGATTCCCAACTGGATGGTGCTCAACGAGGCCGCGGTGCATTCTTATATCGGCCACGGGCTCGGCTTCCATGCGCCGGGGCTCACGGGCAAGGACAATTGGGTGTCCTCCTTGCATCACCTCAATCTTGGCCAGGGACTTTCCATTCAGGCGCTGCGGGGAAATTTGCCGCATGCGCGCATAGGCACGGTGGCCAGCGTGGAGCCGGTGGTGCCCTCGACCCAGAACAAGGATGATGTGCAGGCGGCGGCAGTGCTCGATGCGATGTGGAATGGCGCGGTGTTGGACCCGCTGTTTATGGGCAAATACCCGGAGCTGGTGGCCGACGATTTCGCGCCCTACTGCAAGCCGGGCGATCTTGCGAACTGCCATCAGAAGATCGATCTGCTGGGCATTAATTATTATAACCGGCTGAACATCCACCACGACCCGAAATACGCGATGGATGTATTCTTCGGGCCGCAGGGCGAACCCGTAAAATACAAGGCGCTGGATGTGCCGATGTCACCTGATGGCATGTATGAGACGGTGATGCATGTGCATAATACCTATGACGGACCGGAGATTTTCATCTCCGAAAACGGCTTTGCCACGGTGGACGACGGCAAGCCCGGCAGCGGGCTGGAAGATGACGGCAGGCTGGCATATCTGGGTGCCAATTTGCAGTTTCTGCAGAAAGCCAAAGAAGCAGGCGCCAACGTCTCGGGGTATTTCGTATGGTCCCTGATCGATAATTTCGAGTGGGATTCAGGCATGAAATATCGTTTCGGACTCGTGAATGTGGATTTCACCACGCAGCAGCGCACGCCTAAGCAGTCGTATTATTGGTATGGATCGCTCGTTCGAGAGCAGACGGATTTGCAAAAGGCTTGAAGAAAAGCAGCAGCACCAAAAACTTTGGCCCTGTGGGCGCTGGCCGCGCCAACGCCCACAGGATCAAAGTTTTTTTGGGTACCTTTTTGTTCACAAAAAGGTACTGCTTCTCCTTAAAGCCTTACGAATTTCATTCCTTGCGCCTGCAACGCGACTAAACCTTCCGCGATGCCGGCGCCGCTTGCGCGTTTTGGTTGATTTATATGCCCCTCAATCACATCGCCATCGCGCGCGGCGGTGATGCGTTTTGCCACGCTGGCGGCGGGAAGGGAGGCGCCTTGGTCGGAGTTCAGGGAGTAGCCGGCGATTTTTACGCCGAGTGCCTCGATGAAGGGGATGGCTTCGGGGCTGTAGAGGCCGGCGGCACCACGGTACCAGAGAGGCATTCTGCCGGTGGCATCGCTGATGGCGACGGCGCCGTCGATGATTTCGGTGCGGATGGCGGGAAGGGTGCCGGCTACCGGGAGACCGTACACGGGTGTGTTGCCGAGCACGGGGGGTAGGTGTTTGGCGCCGTGGTTTTCGAGGGTGAAAATATCGGGGTGGGCGAGGAAATAGGCGAGGCCGTCGCGGTTCCATTTCATCCAGATGGCGGTGACGAAGATGGTGGCGGGGATTTGATGTGCCACCAGTGCGGTTGCCACGCGCGGGTCAAAATGGCCGGGGCAGGCATCCAGTGTAACGGCAACCTGGCCGGGGGCGCCAGCGGGGGCCACGCGCAATACCGGCTCCAGCAACCCGTGCCGGGGCGCACCCAAAGCGAGCGGCATGGCGATGGCCCCGCCGAGAAATTCCCGGCGGGTGGGTTTTATGCAGAGGAAGCACATGGTTCGGCCGGTCTAAGCCTCGGCGTGGCGGTTTTGCGCCTGACTGATGAAGCTGTCGGGTGGTACGCTTTGCGTGAGCCAGACATTGCCGCCGATGACCGAGCCGTGGCCGACGACGACGCGGCCGAGCACGGTGGCACCCGCGTAGATCACGACATTATCCTCGATGATCGGGTGGCGTGGCTCGCCCTTGATGAGCATGCCGTTTTCGTCTTCCGAGAAACGCTTGGCGCCCAGAGTGACGTGCTGATACAGCCGCACGTTTTCGCCGATGATGGCGGTCTGGCCAATGACGACGCCTGTGCCGTGGTCGATGAAGAAGCGCGGGCCGATTTGCGCTTGCGGGTGAATGTCGATGCCGGTTTCGGCCTGGCTGATGGCGGCGAGCAGCCGGGCGACCAGCGGGGCGCCGAGCCCGTGCAAAGCGTGGGCCAGGCGGTGGTGGATGATGGCGCGCATGCCGGGATAGGCGATGAGCACTTCGGCCACCGAGCTGGCGGCAGGGTCGCCATTATAGGCGGCGGTCAGGTCCTCGGCCAAAGTGCCGCGGATTTCGGGCAGAAGGGCGGCGAATTGGCGCACGATGAGGGTGGCATGGTCGATGGCAGGCAGGTTGTTCGCACCCGGGGGCAGGAACAGCAGGTCGCGCCGCACCTGCTCGGTGAGCAGGTTGAGCGCCTGGGCCAGGGTGTGGCCGACGAAGTAGTCGATGGTTTCGTCGGTGAGGTCAGGGCAGCCGTAATGGCTGGGGAACAGGGCGGCCATCAGCCCGTCGCGGATCTCCTCCAAGGATGAGCGCGAGGGCAGTTCGCGCACCGAGCCGCGGTGGCGGATTTTATGCGTCACCTCCCGCGAAAGGCGCAGCCCGGCGACGACGTCGGCGAGTTCGGCCTCCGTGCTTTGCGCGGCGGCGGCTGGGCTGAGGCCCGGCGTCTGCGTATTGCTGCCCATGTGTGCGTTTGTCCTGCTGAATACAGGGCGAGAGGTAAGCACGGGCCGCCATGAAGTAAATGAGGGGCAGGGCAGACGAGGGCGGCGTGGCGGGCAGGGCTGCGGAAGGAATTTTACGGGCAAGGGGAAGAGGGGAATATTTTACCAAAAATTAGGCGAGTGGTGGAAAGAATCCATTAATTTTAAGGCGAAAGCAGTAAAGCAAAAAAATCCATACTATAATGCGTTTCCCGGCCTGGACGGGCGTAAAAATTGCTTTATCTGGCGTCCGGGTTTCGAGTTTAGGAAAGCGACAGAGCGAATATGTCCTTGCATGTGATTACCGCCAACCGGCTGAATGATGGCGTGTCCGTCTGGTTTGCAGGCTCAGACTGGGCCGAGCGGGTTGCCGAGGCGGCTGCCTATGATGATGCTGCGCTGGACGAGGCGATGGCCACGGCGCAGCCGGCGGATGTGGCGCGGCATGTGGTGGACGTGCGGGCCGTGCCGGTAACGCGCGAGGGGCAGGGGTTGGTCCTGGTGGATTACCGCGAGCATATCCGTGCCGTGGGCCCGAGCGTGCGGGCCGATTTGCCGGCCGGGCCCTGGCGCGACGATGCGGTGCTGCCGCCGCTGCCTTCCGCCAGCTCGACCTCGCCGCATGCGGGGATTTACCGCTACGATGATTACGACCGGGAATTTCTGCGCCAGCGCGCGGCGGAGTTTGCGGTGCAGGTGGCCCGCCGCGTGGCCGGTGAGTTGTCGGAAGATGAGTTCAAACCGCTGCGGCTGATGAACGGGCTGTATCTGCAGTTACACGCCTATATGCTGCGCGTGGCGGTGCCGTATGGTGTGCTGAGTGCCACGCAGATGCGCCAGTTCGCCTATGTGGCGCGGCATTACGACCGTGGGTACGGGCATTTTACGACGCGGCAGAACATCCAGTTCAACTGGCTGCGGCTGGAGGACACCCCGGCGGTGCTGGCGGCTCTTGCGGAAGCCGACCTGCATGGGATTCAGACGTCCGGCAATTGCATCCGCAATGTCACGACCGATGAATATGCCGGGGCTTCGGCGGATGAGGTTGTTGATCCGCGGCTGTATGCGGAAATCCTGCGGCAGTGGTCCACGGATCATCCGGAATTCACTTATTTGCCGCGCAAGTTCAAAATCGCGATTACCGGCGCGCCGCATGACCGCGCTGCCGTAAAACTGCATGACATCGGCATCGAGGTGCATCGCAATGCGGCGGGCGAACCGGTGTTCCGGATTTTTGCCGGCGGCGGGTTGGGGCGTACGCCTTACGTGGCGATAAAGCTGCGTGATGACGTGCCTTTGGCTGAGCTGCTGCGCTATAACGAGGCGGTGCTGCGCGTGTATAACGCGCTCGGCCGGCGCGATAACATCTATAAGGCACGCATCAAAATCCTCATCCGCGAGATGAAGCCGGAAGCCTTCATCAAGATGGTCGAGGATGAATATGCAGCACTGCCGCCGGGCTATTGCGTGGTGACGCCGGAGCTTGTCGAGGCGATTGCCGCGCGTTTCCCGATGCCGGAATTTTTCCGTGCCGAAACAGGTGTGCTGGCGAAAGCCGTGGCTGCCGATGCGGGTTTGCGAACCTGGGTGAAGCAGAACACGCACCCCCACCACGAGGCTGCTTACGTATCCGTGGCGATCTCGCTGAAACCCGTTGGCGGGATTCCGGGCGATGCGAGTGCCGAGGAGATGGAGGCTGTCGCGGACCTCGCCGATAAATATTCAGGCGGTGAAATCCGCGTGAGCCATGTGCAGAATCTGGTGCTGCCGCATGTGGCCAAGGATGATGTGCCGGCGCTTTATGCCGCATTAGTGGAAGCGAAACTGGCCTCCGCGAATGTCGGGCTGATCACCGATATCATCGCCTGCCCGGGCATGGATTATTGCGCGCTGGCGACGGCCCGCTCCATCCCGGTATCGCAGCGCATAGCCGAGCGCCTGGCGCCGAAGGAGCAGGAAATCGGTACGCTGCACATTAATATTTCCGGCTGCATCAATGCCTGCGGGCATCACCATGTCGGGCATATCGGGCTGCTCGGTGTGGATAGAAACGGCGAGGAAGTGTATCAGATCACGCTCGGCGGCGCTGCCGATGAGCAGGCTGCGATCGGCGGGATCATCGGCCCGGCTGTGCCCACGGCGCGGGTGCCGGAAGCCATCGAGGCGATCGTGGATGCGTATCTCGGTGTGCGCCTGGCGGGTGAGACCTTTATCAACACCTACCGCCGCCTGGGCAACAAGCCGTTCAAGGAGGCTGTCTATGCCGCTCATTAATACGCATGGCGAAATACTCCAGGCGGATGCCGCCGAGGCCGTGCAGCTGCTGCCGGATGCGAAGCTGGAAGATATCGCCCAGGATTTGCCTAACATCGGGTTAATCGAGATCGTGTTTCCGAAATTCCGTGATGGACGCGGGTTTACCCTGGCGCGGCGTTTGCGCGAGCGCTTTGGCTATAAAGGCGACATCCGCGCAACCGGGCATTTTATCCCGGACCAGTTCGCGGCGCTGATTGCCTGCGGCTTTACCTCTTTCGTGACCCCGGAAGAGCACAGCCCGGCGCAATTCGCCGCGGTGACCGGCGCACGCCAGCCGGGGCAATTGCTGCGTCGTTCGGTTTTCCGTGCGCGCGAGGATTGAAATTTACCCATCAGGAAACAAATCTCACTGCTGATTTCCATCAAAACACGCTACGTGTGTCAATAATTAGTGATTGGAGCGCTCATCACCGATTCTTGATTACGACAATTTGGTGAAGCCTGCTAACGGACCCGCAACTGTAACGTTTGGCATAATTGATGCCCGGGGAGTTGAGCATGGCTACAATCGTTTATTGGGTTGGCGGCGCAGCAGGCGGCCCGGCGGATTTCAACAATGCCGCCAATTGGAATCCCGCTGTGGCGCCAAGCGCCGATTCCGACGCCTATGTCTTTGAAATCAATTCTTCAGTGACTTTGCAGCTGACGAGTAATGTCGCGGTTTATAACTTACTCATCACCAATAACGCGACCGTTACACTCAACGGTGCCTTCTCGCTCACAGTGAACGGTCATACGGGCAACGCCTTTGAACTCGATACCGGGTCGGCCCTGAACTTAGGCCCATCGACAAATCTGACCCTTAACGGCTCTGGGGTGAGTTTCGGGAGCGGGACCGGTACAGCGCAGATTTCTGGTGGAACGATTACCAATTCGGTTGCGTTCGCTATCGGCACGAATCAGATTTTGAAGCTGATCAACACCACCCTCACCTCGTACTCCCCGATCACCGGCTCAGGCACGCTTGAGCTCAACGGCACCACGGCCTCTTTCCCAGGTGCGCCACCCTCCGTGAATGTGTATTTCGATCATGTGACCAGCGGCGGCGCGCAAAACGTCCTCAACGTGGGCGCCTGGGCGAACGGCCTCAATATCCAGAATTTCGGCTTTGGCGATGAAATTTCCGAAGGCGGCTTGTCTTTAGCCCTGGTGGCAACCGGCACGACAATCGTCAACGGACAGACGATGACGCAGTATACGCTTGAGCCCTCCGGCAACAACGCCAGTCTTGGTACGGTTACCCTGGCACCAGGCACACCGGGCGCGACACCTGTGACGGGCGGGACATCGGGTCATACCATTAATCTCACAAATAATATCGGCACGGAATATACCTACCCCTGCTTTTATCCCGGCACCATGCTTGCCACGGAAGACGGCGAGATCGCGGTTGAGAACGTCACGATCGGCACGCTGCTGAATACCGCCTCGGGTGAGCTTCTGCCGGTGCGCTGGGTGGGCTGGAGCGAGGTTGCGATGCGCTTTGCCGACCCGCTGCGTACGCTGCCGATCCGCATCAAGGCTGATGCTCTGGCAGACGGCGTACCGGCGCGCGATCTGCTGGTTTCGCCCGACCATGCGATTTTTGTTGACGGCATGCTGGTGCAGGCCAGCGCTCTGGTGAACGGCACCGGCATTATTCGCGAGGAAGATGTGCCGGAGAGCTTCCGCTACTACCATGTCGAGTTCGCCACGCATGAGCTGCTGCTGGCCGACGGATGCCCGGCGGAGAGCTTTGTCGATAACATCGACCGCATGAACTTCCATAATTGGGAGGCGCGCGAGGCGCCGACCGAGCCGGTGGTGGAGATGGACTATCCGCGTGCCAAATCGGCGCGTCAGGTGCCGGTGAGCATACGCAGCGCCATTGCTGCCCGCGCGACAAGGTTAGTGGTAGCCTGCGCCGCCTGAAGCTGGCGAGCATTGAGTAGGAAAAGGGCGAGCCTGTGGGTCCGCCCTTTTTGTTGCGCCACTTGGGGCGGGCTGTGCCGGCACCTATTTGCCGGTATAGTCGCGCCATACGGATTACGCCGCATTCGCGGTAGGGGCTTGCGCCGTGGCAGCTGTGGCGTATAACTCTATAAAAATCATGGAGAATGAGATGCCGGTCAACTCTGTCCTCGAAACCATTGGTAAAACCCCGCATATCAGGCTCGGCCGGCTGTTTCCGGAAGATAATGTCTGGGTGAAATCCGAGCGCGCCAACCCAGGCGGCTCGATTAAGGACCGTATTGCGCTGGCCATGGTGGAGGCGGCGGAAGCCTCCGGAGCATTGCAGCCAGGCGGGCTGATCATCGAGCCAACCTCTGGCAACACCGGGGTGGGGCTGGCCCTGGTGGCAGCCGTGAAGGGCTACAGGCTCATACTGGTGATGCCGGAGAGCATGTCCATCGAGCGGCGGCGGCTGATGCAGGCCTACGGCGCGAGTTTTGACTTAACGCCGCGCGAAAAAGGCATGCGCGGGGCGATTGCGCGGGCCGATGAGCTGGCAGCGCAGCATCCGGGGGCGTGGATTCCGCAGCAGTTCGAGAACCAGGCCAATATCGATATTCACGCCCGCACCACGGCGCTGGAAATCCTGTCCGATTTTCCGGACGGGCTGGATTATATCGTCACCGGCGTGGGCACGGGCGGGCATATTACCGGCTGCGCGGAAGAGCTGAAAAAGCACTGGCCGGGGTTGAAAGTTCTGGCCGTGGAGCCTTCGGCCTCGCCGGTGATTTCGGGGGGGGCGCCGGCGCCGCACCCGATTCAGGGCATCGGGGCGGGGTTCATTCCGCCCAATCTGCATATGGCGGCCATTGATGGCGTGATTCTGGTGGAGGCCGAGGAGGCGAAGGAATTCGCCCGGCGTTCGGCGGCGAAAGAGGGGCTGCTGGTGGGCATATCCTCCGGCGCCACGCTGGCGGCGATTGCCAAGAAATTGCCGGAATTGCCCAAGGGCAGCCGTGTGCTGGGTTTCAATTACGACACAGGCGAGCGGTATCTGTCGGTTCCGGATTTTCTGCCAGCTTAAAGCTCGCCGTCTGAAAAATCGCCCTGCCGTGGAAATACGGCGGGGCGATGCTGGTTTTGGGAGATGTATCCGGTTGGGATGAATGGTTTATACCAAGCAAATCTTAAAGATTGTTTTAAAAGTCCCATACGCTCCCGTCATTCCCGCGAAAGCGGGGATCTCTGGCTCCCAAGGCCATGGGAGTCACAGATTCCCGCTTTCGCGGGAATGACGGGGTAATGTCGCCGGAGGGCCTCTCAAACAGTCTCTTAGCCAATTCTTACGTCAATAAGCGGAGCGGATATTTTGCAGCAATATGGGGTGTTGAAGATCGGCGCGGCCATTGCCGGCCTGTTGTTGCCGGGTGCTGCCTGGGCGGCGGGGCCACCGGCTTTGTACACGGCGGCGCAGGCCACGGCTGGGGCCGGTGTATTCGTGCAGAGCTGCGCCATGTGCCATGGCGCGGATTTGAAGGGCGGGGCCGGACCAGGGCTGATTGGCCAGGGGTTTGCCGCGCCAGGGGCGGATGTGACCGTGGGCTCGGTGTTTGGCATGGTCGCCCAGCAGATGCCGGCCACGGCACCCGGCAGCCTGAGCCAGACCGAGGATGAGGATGTGATGGCGTATATTCTGCAGCGCAATGGTTATCCCGCGGGGAGTGCGGCGCTGGCTTATAAGGACAGCATGGGCTCGGCCGTGCCGCTGGTCTCTCTGGTAAAGTAGGGAAATTGCAACAAATAGGGCCATGACGGGGCCGCATCTGTAACCCGCCTACTGCAGCTGCACCGAACCCGATGTGCTGACGGTGAACGGGTTGGTGAACCCGACCGGCACCGGGAGTGCGACCTTGGAGACCAAAGTATAGGTGACCGAAACGGACGTGCCGCCCTGGCCCCATTGCGGTGTTGCAACGCTATACGCGTAGGAGGAGAGCGTTACCTGCGGCAGCGAATGCTGGTTGATATTGTTCAGCACGTTTTGCAATTGGTTGGGATCGGTCGCACTGGTTGGGTTGTTCCAGGCATAGGCATAGAGCGCCTGCTGAGCTCCGTTCAGCTGGTATTTCGCCGCGACGATGAAGAGAATATCGGTAAGCCCCGCCAGCAGCGGGAAGAACAGAAACACCGTAACCAGCGCCATTTCCACGGACACGCTGGCGCGATCCGTTTTTGTCAGGTTCAACTGCATTGCATTGTTACCGATCCTGATGTGCCGCTGATCATCTGCGTCTCGCTCACTTTGAGCGGCACAGCCAAGGTGCGTGCGCCAAACGGTACCCAGTTGTAACTTGCAGTGACCTGAAGATAGATGCCGTTGCTGCCGGGCTGCGACCAGACCGCCTGTATCGTCGGCGCGCCGGTACCCGTTCCGCCGTTTGTGGCCTGGGGCAGAAGCGATGGCATCGCACTGTTGAAATACCCCAGGATTTGCGTTTGCGAGACGCAGCTTGCAACCGTGCCCTGCGCGGCGTTGGCAAGGTTGGCACCCGATTGCACCGCCGCCTCACGCACCGTTACCTGTGTGGAATAGGTCATGGCGCTCAGCACGAGAGCGAGGTCTCCAAGGTTGAGGACGAGCATCAACATCAGGATAAACGCCACGCCGCAGATGGCGAATTCAACCGATGCCACGGCCCGGCGGGCGAGGCGCAGGCGCCTGAGTGCTGGTACGAGCCGCAGGCGCCTCATTGCAGCAAGGCCAGGGTGGAGGCACCAGCGGCGGCGGAGCCGGTCATGCCGGTCTGGCCGGGGAAAATCTGCGCGATGGTGGTAGCCGATGATGTGGTGCCGCAGATCAGTATGGTGTCGGTGGTCGTCAGCGCCAGCTTCTGCGGGTTTTGGGTGCCGCTGGTAATGACCAGGTTGGTGAAGGCGGGACCGAAATTTGGCTGGATGTTGGCAACTCCAGTGTAGAGATTTGTGGCGCCGGCCGAGCAGCCCGCGGTGGAGGAACTGCTGGGGAGTTGCGTGACCTGATTGGGGAAGACGCCGCTGCCGGAGATCGGAGCAGTGTTGGTAAGCTGGGGCTGCCCTTGTGTGATGGTTTTATAGACATCCGTCACAGCTGAATTGAGGCCGCCGAGTCCGAGCAGATTCAAAAGCCCGGTCAGAACCTGGTTAACGCCTGAGAGCGCGTAGGCCAGGGGCTGCGTGGTGGCGCTCTGTGTTCCGGTCTGCGCCTCAGACTGTGACCAATCCGTGGGGATGCCGTTGGCGATCTGGACGCCGGAGACGAATGTCGTGGTCGATTGTTCCCCGGCGTTGCTCAACAGCTGACTGGAGAGCGAGCTGACGGGCGTATTCTGGCCCAGCAGGTTTGCCAGCACCTGCACGACCCCACTGGCGGAGGGCAGCAAGGTGGTCTGATATTGCGCCGCTGTCCTGCTGTATGAGGGGGTACAGAAAGATGTGGCTTGCGGGCAGACGGCCATGACGGTGACGTAGTTGGTGCCGACCACATTCCCGCCAGGCAGGCCCAAGTTACCCACCAGCCCCGCCGAGGGAGATGCCGCCTGCTGCTGAGCATAGAACATCTCGGAATACGGTGCCGAAATCTGCGTGCCGAGTACGCTTTGGTAGTTGAAACTTGCCGCACTGGTATAAGTGATGGCGCCTTGTGCGATGGGGGCGAGGTTCACCTGCACCTGGTTTTCAGAGACATAGGCGCCGGGTGTGGCGCCGAGCATGAAGAAGGTGAAGTTATTGGCGGCGGTGCCCTGAATGGCTGCCTGCGTCGAGATGACGAGATTGCCGTTGAGCAACAGGAAATAGGTATTGCCGCCACTGCCGGCGACAAAGTTGAAGGTCACACCTGGGCCTATGACGATGCCACCCGGATAGACGCCGGCGGGGATGTTGCAGATATTCTGAGCGCATTGGCCTTTCAGATAGGTCTTGGGCGCGGCGGTGGAGGTGCTCGTCATGCCGCCAAGCAGGCTCGGAATGGTGGCCAGAGCGCTCGTTAGTGTTGGCACCAGCCCGCCGCCCCCGGCCCCATTGGGCTCGACTTGAAACGCGATGGGTAAAAGCGAGCCGCCGACGTTCAAGCCGAGGGGGGTGGTGACCAGCGACAGCGAGCAACCGAGAATGCCGCCATTACAATAGGCAGTGTTAGGCAAAGGCGGCACAATGGCCGCCTGCCCGCAGGTATATGGATCGATGCCGGAGGAATGCGCCGTCTCCAGCGTGCCGAAGCCGGTGGAATAGATATAAGTGAAACTATCCAGCGCCTGGCATGTGGCCTGGGTGGAGATGAGCGAATAGCTGACCCCTGCCACCGCGCGCGTGCTGATGGTGAATTTGCCCATGTGTACGGCGGGGGAGAAGAAGAGTTTGGCCGGCGCGCTGGCATCCACCTGTACGCGGCGGGGGTCACCCCCCTGGCTGGCGGCGCCCAATGTCTGGATATTGAGGCTGGCGGCGGTCAGGCCAAACTGATTGCTGGAGGCGGCATTGGCGGCGTTCACCGCATCGGTGGTGATGGCCGTGGTGATGGCGTCAGGGGCGGTGGGGCCGCCCGGGGTGGTTTCCAGATCCCGCGCCACGGCCAAGGCCCCGGCATCCACCGCGGATTGCAAGGCTGAATGCTGGGCGAACCAAAAAGCAGAATCAGTGGCGAAACCTGCGGCGCCGATGAGAAAAGGTAAGGCCAGTCCGGTCATCAAGGCGAGCCCGGCACGTCGGCTCGCGCGGAGTCTGGTGAATACCTTCCCGAATGTGGAAAGTATCATAGAGGTCTGTTCCTTGGTGATCACACTTCTGAATGGTGATCCATTTTCCGAATGGTGAGATGTCGGTTTTTATCCGGATGTTAACCATACGGCAGTGTTATTTAATTCGCTCGTTAAATTTTCTTGCAATCCGTTAATTAATGGCAAAGTGATATAGTGATTTATTTCCGTTAAATATGTGTAGACACAAAAATTATAGGTATAATCAGGATATTTGTTGATATCGAAAAAAATTATGGTTTTTATGGCACAATATTTTGTGCGTGTTATCACGATTTTATGATGAAATCCGATTGAAAAATCAGGCAGCGAATCTGTCGCGATTTTGTTATTAAATTATCACAAAGAAAATTTTCGTCTTGAAGCGAAAAGTTTTTATGTTGTCAATAAAACGATAGCTTAAGTAATCATAGCAGGTTTTCAGCGCAAAAATCTTGATATTGGTTTAGTCTGTGTATTGGGGATCATTTTTTAGCACCGCGCCGCATGTTGAGCCAACGAGCAATGAAGTGTTTGGAATGCTGTTAGATTGATATGTGGCGGGCTCGGCTTTTGGCTGAGGCTGAAGCCGGTGCCTGCATCGTTGTGCTTTTCAGGCCATAACGTACCCTATGAGGCGGAGCGAGCTTAAGAATCCAATTACAGGCGAATGTCGAATATTACCGCTTCAGCAACGGGGCGTTCTGCCGTTGCCTGACGTTTCCGCCAATCATGTGGACGATCAACCACGTTTTGGACCGCGCGGAATATCGCGATAGGTCACGTTGCGGTCGCCGGACAGCTCGCACGGCATGCCAAGAACACGCTCGCTGATCACGTTGCGGGCGATCTCGGTCGTGCCGCCGCCGATGCATGCCACCTGCCGCATGAGGAACTGCATGCCAGCCGGGCCGGCCCCTTCGTCCTCCTCCTCGGTCCAGGCAGCGGCCGCCGAGCGGAGGATGACGTCGGTCTGATCTTGTCCGAAGGGACGGTGATCGATCGTCCGGCCGCGCGCAATGAAGCTGGCATTCCATTTTTCCATGGTGAGGCTGCGTTGGCCGGCTGGCAGCAGGTGATCGACGAGGTGCATGCGGGTGGCGGCAAGATGGGGCCGCAGATTTGGCATGTCAGCTCTTTGCCCGGGCAGAGCGGCTGGGAGCCGGAGGTTCCGGTTGAAAGCCCGTCCGGGTTGGTAGCACCAGGCAAGCCGCGTGGTTTGGCCATGAGCGAGAAGGATATCGCCGATACCATTGCGGTGTTTGCACGCGCGGCGGCTGACGCGAAGCGGCTCGGTTTTGATACGTTGGAAATCCACGGTGCTCATGGGTATTTGATCGACCAGTTTTTCTGGGACGGCACGAATATCCGCGAGGACCGGTATGGGGGTGCTGGTCTGAAAGAGCGGTCGCGGTTCGCGGCCGAGGTCGTGGCGGCGGTGCGCCAGGCAGTCGGTCCGGATTTCCCCATTATCCTGCGCGTTAGCCAGTGGAAGCAGCAGGATTATGCGGTGCGGCTGGTGGCCACCCCCACGGCGATGACCGACTGGCTGGCCCCGCTGGTGGCAGCCGGCGTGGACGTGCTGCATTGCTCGCAGCGGCGGTTCTGAGAGCCGGAGTTCCCTGAAATCGATGGCGAGGCAGGGCTTAATTTCGCCGGCTGGGCGAAGAAGCTTACGGGTGCCGCGACGATCAGTGTTGGCTCGGTAGGATTGTCCGGTGATTTGCTCACCGCGTTCCAGGGCCAGAGTTCCGAGCCGGCTGGGCTTGAAAGTCTGGTCGAGCGTTTAGAGCGTGGCGAGTTCGACCTGATCGCCGTTGGGCGCGCGCTGCTGAGCGACCCAGCCTGGGTGCGCAAAGTTCACCAGGGCGAGTACGGCGCGCTTAAAGGTTTTGCGCCAAGTGCAATGGCTGAACTCGTCTGAGATTATAGCGATAGGACTGACGGCCTGATTTTGGCCGTTGGTCCCCTGCTATGCCGTCAAGCGGGATCGGGCAGGCTGAAGCACACTGTCTTCATAATATATAAGTGGAATGGTGCGGGTGGGGGGACTCGAACCCCCACAGGACTATGTCCCAACGGATTTTAAGTCCGGTGCGTCTACCATTCCGCCACACCCACTCATGCCCCCCACCTAGCCGGACTGCGTGGGCGGGGCAATATATGCGGGCCAATAACCGTTGACCGCCCACGGCCCGGACGTGCAGCAATCGGCGCATGGCAAGCCGCCCGCCTCCGAAGAACCCGCCTCCGAAGCGCCCGGCGCCGAAACCCCGGGCTGGACCGAAAGCGCCGCTGCCGCCGGGCTCTAAGCCCCCGGCCAAGCCGTCGGCTATCCCAAAGGCCAAGCTCCAAGCCAAATTGCCAACCCCGCCGGTACCCGAAACCCTGCGCCGTTATGCGCGGCTGGGCTGGGTGGTGGCGCGCGCCTGCATCATCGCCGGCATCTGGGGCGGGGTGGTACTGGTTCTGGCCTCCGTCTGGTTCACCTGGGACCTGCCGAACCCGGACACCAGCGTTACCACCCCGCGCCGCCCGGCGATTTTGCTGCTCGACCCGTCCGGCCTGCTTGTGGCGCGGTTCGGCGATGCCTCGGGCCAGGTGGTGCTGCCGGCCAGTCTGCCGCCTTACGTGCCGGCGGCGTTCATCGCCATCGAGGACAGGCGGTTTTACCAGCACGGGGGCTTTGACGGCGAGGGCATTTTTCGCGCGCTGGCGGTGGATCTGCTGCACCGGCGTGTGGTGCAGGGCGGTTCGACCCTGACCCAGCAGGTGGCGAAAACCCTGTTCCTGGGTAATGAGCGGACAATTCGGCGCAAGGTGCAGGAGGCGTTTTTAACCCTCTGGCTGGCGCGCCATTACAGCCGCGACGAGATTCTGGGGATTTATCTGAACCGCGTGTATCTGGGCGAGGGCGCCTATGGGGTGGATGCCGCGGCGCGGCTGTATTTCGGCGTGCCGGCGGCACAGCTCACACTCGCCCAGGCGGCGATTCTGGCCGGCCTGCCCAAAGCCCCGTCCAGCCTCAACCCGCTGGCCAACCCGCAAAATGCCGCCACACGCGCCACCGAGGTGCTGGATGCGATGGTGGCGACCCAGGCGATCAGCCCCGGTGAGGAGAATGCGGCGGTGGCGCAGCTGGCCAATGCGGCGCAGCCGGTCTCCCGTACCTCTTGGTTCGCATTATGGGTGATGCAGCAGCAGGGAGCGGATATTCCCGAGGGCGAGGATATAACGCTCCGCACAACTATGAACGCCACGCTACAGGCGACAGCGCAGAATGTGCTGGATAATGCCATCGCTACCCAAGAACCCGCTCTGGGCGTGTCCCAGGGTGCTGTGGTGGTGCTGGATGCGCATAGCGGGGCGGTGCGCGCGCTCATCGGCGGGGTGGGCGATCGTGAGGGCTATAACCGCGCCACGCTGGCCCGGCGGCAGACGGGCTCGGCGATCAAGCCGGTGGTATGGCTGGCGGGGCTGCGCGCGGGCATGACACCGGACAGCATCGTGTTCGACGGGCCGCTGTATTTTCGCGGCTATCACCCGCATGACTACGAGGCAGGCTACCGCGGCAATGTGACGATGACCGAGGCGCTGGCGGATTCGATGAATACGGCCGCGATCCGGATTTTACTCCGCGCCGGCGGGGCGAAGCGGGTTATCGCCGTGGCGCAGCTGCTGGGGCTGAACGATCATTTCCCCGATGATGCGACCATGGCGCTCGGCACCGGGGCGGTGGGCGTGCTGCAGATGGCGGGCGCCTACGCCACATTTTTCAATGGCGGCGCGCGCGTCACACCTTACGGTGTGGCGACCATCAACGGTGCGCCGGCCAATGTGGTGCAGCCGGTGCCGGTGGTGCCGGGAGGCCAGGCGCAGGAGGTGGCCGATATGATGCGCGCGGTGGTAACGAGCGGCACCGGCAAGGGTGCGTTCATTCCGGATATCTACACCGCCGGCAAAACCGGCACGACACAGGATTTCCGCGACGCCTGGTTCATCGGCTACGCCAAGGGCGACATCATTGCCGTATGGCTCGGCAATGATGATAATTCACCCACCAACAAGCTGCTGGGGGGCATGCTGCCCGCGGCGATTTTCAAGACGATCGCGGGCGGGCTGTGAGCGCTTGTGGCGAGGCTGCGGCCGATTGCGGCGCCGCGCTGTCAGACTAAGCGGGCAGGCTACGCGGCTTTTACGCCCAGCCTGGCGCGCAGCGCTATCCGTAATTGCCGGGCCGATTTGGCGCGCGGATAAGCCATTTCCGCAATCTGTGTCTCGGGTGCTTCGCGCGCATCCCAATTCTGGAAATGCATCCGCCCGATATTATCGACGAAACTTTCGGTCAGCGCGCCCTCGGCACGCAGCAGTTCATGGCGCTCCAGCTCCACGTGGTAGTAGGTGAAGCATTCCGGCATATCATGTTCGCGCCTTATGGTGCCGCCATTCTCCAATGCCCCAGCCTGCACGAGAATACCATCTATGAACATTGCATGGTCCGGCGAGACCAGCAGGTCGCGCAGCGGCAGGCCATCGCCCAGGGCGCCCGCGGTGATGCGGATGGGCAGCACACGCAGCGGGTGGGAAAACCGCGTGGAAACCTCGATGCGCCCAATCCAGCGTATTGGGCGCATCCCGTTCGCGGTGAGTACCTCATTGCCCGGGCGCAGATCCTCCACGGCTACTTCGCCATGCAATGTGGCAATCCGCGTGCCGGCCGTGAAGCAGGCAATCTCGGTGATATTGGTGCCGTCATGGCCGTCAGCCGTCAGGCGGAAGGAATCGCCGGGCCCGAAATCCGGTTCGGCAATGGAAATTGTCTCCAGGGCGACATTGCCGGCACTGTAAAGCGTGAGCTCGCCGCTTGCGTAACTGCCGCTGGTGGCGAGAACGCCGCTGAGATCGAGCGTGTTGCCCTGCACGAGTCCCTCGATCGTCGTGCCGCTCAGCTCGGCTGAGGTGACGAGCACGGTGCGCGCGGCATCTACCGCAAAGCCGCCGAAACTTGTCGCCCCGGGGCCGGTAACGTCCGCCATGGTGCTGGCCAGTGTGACCTCGGCCGTGGAGGTTCCGCCATACTCCAAATCCAGTGTGCCATTGGAGTACACGGAAATATGGCCGACAATGGTTGAGCTGGGATCCAGGATCAGCGTCGAGGCGCCGCCGACGAAATAGAGCGCCGTGGTCGCGCCGTCGATAAGTCCATTGTTTTCAACCGTGCCCGGATAACGCTCGAAGAACGCAATCGGGCCATCGGAGATGATCGAGCCGGTATTCAGCGCATAGCCGGATCCGAACAGCACGGCGTCAGAGGTGGTGGCCGTCTCCTCGATCAAGCCGGAATTCACGAAGGTAAGGAAGGCGGACGTGTTCTCGTCAACAACCGTCGTGAATTTGGCGCTGCTGAGAATCGTGCCGCTATTAACGAAGGTCTCGATGCCGTCCAGTGCATAGACACCAAAGCTGCCGGGCTCGATCAGGCCGCTGTTATATAGGGCGCTGATCGTATACCCGTTATTGATAATGGCATCTTGGGCCGCCCCGGTGGTGTTGACGACGCCTGAGCTGGTGATCGTGATGATCTCACTGTTCGAACCAACAACGATCTGCGACGTGGTCGGGCTGTTGATGATGGTGGTGCTGCTCACGGTTTTTTCCTTCGATTGCGTTTAGCGATTATGTTTGGCGAGGGCGTTAGCGATGCAGATGTGAATCGACCGTCATTACACACGGGCGCATGTTTTGTGCAATAAGTGATTTTTATTAATTATCTGAAATGTTACGCCGCGCGCAAGCCGTAGCACACCTCGTACGGCCTTTTGTTACAAAATCAGGAATTATGCGCCGGTCTGGACACTCAAACGGCCCCGTTGCCGGCGAATATGCCCTAACCAGCCAGCCGCGGCTTCAGCGCCTGCAGTTTCTGCGGCGCGCTGGCGCCAGAGGAAAACACAGTGCCGCCGGCAAAAATAACATCGACCGGCGTGTGGTCCGTCAACCCGGAGGCGATTAGCGCATCGACCGTCATCGAGGCTTCCAGCGTGGTGGTGCCGTTCCCCACGCTGATGCGCGCATGCGCGCCGGTGGCGGAGATGCGGTTGATGATCCAGCCGGTATCGTTTTGCCCGGTGCGCGGGCGCAGCAGCACGTGGTGCGGGCGAATGTAGATATCCAACGGGCCATCGGGCGCATTGGCAGCCTCGGCGACGGGGAACCCGGCATCGGCGAACACGATGCCGCCGGCGGCGTGGCCGGTGATGTGGTTGCTCTCGCCGAGAAATTCATGGACGAACACATCGGCCGGGTGCTGGTAAATATCGATCGGCGCGCCCTGCTGGCAGATTTTACCGCTGTTCATGATCACGATGCGGTCGGCGAGGTCGAACGCCTCTTCCTGGTCGTGCGTCACGAAAATGGTGGTGATGTGCATTTCCTCATGCAACTGGCGCAGCCAGCGGCGCAAATCGCGGCGCACCACGGCATCGAGCGCACCGAACGGCTCGTCGAGCAGCAACACGCGGGGCTGGCTGGCGAGTGCCCGGGCCAAAGCCACGCGTTGGCGCTGGCCGCCGGAAAGCTGGGCGGGGTAACGGCCGGCCAGGGTTTCCAGCTGGATGAGTTTCAGCAGTTCGGTGACCTTCACATTCACCTCGCCTTTCGGCGTTTTGCGAATGCGGAGCGGGAAAGCGATATTCTCGAACACGTTCATATGCCGGAACAAAGCATAATGCTGGAACACGAAGCCGACGCCGCGCGCGGCGGGGTGGGCCTGCGTGGCCTCAACGCCGCCGATGGCGATGCTGCCTGAATCCGGCTGGTCGAGCCCCGCGATGAGGCGCAGCAATGTGGTTTTACCGGAGCCGGAAGGCCCGAGCAGCGCCAGTAATTCGCCTTCGCGCACCGTCAGGTTCACATCGTTGAGAACGGTATGGCCGTTGAAACCGCGGGAGACATTGGAGATGGTGATTTCAGTGGACATTACGCAGTTCTTTTCCGTTTCATGGCGGCCAGCTCGTCGCGGACCAGGAATTCCACCACCGATTTCGCCACCAGCGTGACCAGCGCCAGAAGTGCCAGCAGCGAGGCGACGGCAAAGGCGGCCTGCACCTCATAGGAGCCGTACAGCGATTCCACGGCCAGCGAGAGCGTATCGGTTTCGCCGAACACTTTACCCGAAACTACCGAGACCGCACCGAATTCGCCCATGGCGCGGGCGTTGCACAACAGCACGCCGTACAGCAGGCCCCAGCGGATTTTGGGTAGCGAGACGTGCAGGAATATCTGCCAGAAATTGGCGCCGAGCGTGACCGCGGCTTCCTCTTCCTCGTTGCCCTGCTCCTGCACCAGCGGGATCACCTCGCGCGCCACGAACGGGAAGGTGACAAAGATGGTGGCCAGCACCATGCCGGGCAGCGCGAAGATGATTTGGATGTTATGCGCGGAAAGCCAGGCGCCGAGCAGGCCGTTGAGGCCGAACAGCAACACCTCCAGCAGGCCGGCGATGACGGGCGAGATGGAGAATGGCAGATCGATAAGGGTGATGAGCAGATTGCGCCCGGGAAACGCGAACCGCCCGATACACCAGCTGGCGCAGATGCCGAACACGAGATTGGCCGGCACGGTGATGGCGGCGATGATCAGCGTCATCCAGATGGCGGATTGCACATTGGGGTCGGCGATGGAGGAGAAATAGGCGCCGAACCCGGCCGAGAGCGCCTGGGTGAACACGATGATGAGCGGCAGCAGCAGGAACAGCGCCATGAAGACGAGTGCTGTGCTGATAAGCGCGATCTTACCCGCTTTGCCGCGTTTACCCGCCGCTTTATCCACCATGACGCTTCCTTACCCAGGCCTGCAACAAATTGATGGTGAGCAAAAGCAGAAACGACACGGCCAGCATCAACACGCCGATGGCCGTCGCCCCCTGGTAATTGAACTGGTCCAGCTCCTGCACGATCAGCACCGGCACGATTTCCGAAACCATCGGCCGGTTGCCGGCGATGAAGATGATCGAGCCATATTCGCCGAGGCAACGTGCGAAGGCCAGCGCAAAGCCGGTGAGCAGTGCCGGGAAAATCGCCGGCAGGCTGATGCGGATGAAGATCGCCAGGTCGGAGGCGCCCATGAGATGTGCGGCCTCTTCCTGCTCGGCTTCCAAATCCTCGATCACCGGCTGCACCGTGCGCACGATGAAGGGGAGCGAAATAAACATCATCGCCACGACAATACCGGCGGGCTGGAAGGCGATCTGCAAACCGAACGGGGTGAGCAGCGAGCCCAACCAGCCATCCGGCGCGTACAGCGTGGACAGCGCAATGCCGGCCACGGCGGTGGGCAGCGCAAACGGCAGATCGACCAGCGCATCGGCAAGCCGGCGGCCGGGAAAATCGTAACGGGTGAGCACCCAGGCCACCAGCAGGCCGAAAAAGGCATTGGCCAGGCTGGCGTAAAGGGCGGAGCGCAGGCTGATCCACAGATCCATCAGCACGCGGGGTGTGGTGATGGTGCCTAAAAACGCCTCCCACCCCATGCCCGCGGTAAACCACAGCATCACCGCCAGAGGGCCGAGCACGATAATGCCGAGCCAGATGAGGGTAATGGCGAAGCTTGCCCCAAAGCCCGGCAACACGCTGACGGGACGCCAGCGGAAGCCGCGCTTTAAATGGGGCGCAGGAACGGAAAGAGAGGCGCTCATAGGTTGTTAGCTGCTGATACCGAAGAATGAGGAACCGCTAGCACCGAAGGCCTGGTCCAGATAGCCGCCATTGCCGAAGAACTCCGGCTGCGCCTTCTGCCAGCCACCGAAATCCTTGATGGTGACGAGGTCCAGCGTGGGGAACTGGGTGGCGTATTTGGCAACGGCCGCCGGGTCCGACGGACGGTAGAAATTCGCACCGATCAGGTCCTGCGCTTCTGGCGAATAGAGGTAGGTGAGGTATTCGGTGGCAATCGCCGTGGTGCCGTGTGCTGCCACGTTCTTGTCCACCAACGCCACCGGGGGTTCGGCCAGGATCGAGAGCGAGGGGCGGATGATCTCAAATTCGCCGTTGCCGGCCTCTTTGATGGAGAGATAGGCATCCGATTCCCAGCCGACCAGCACGTCGCCGATTTTGCGCTGGGTGAAGGTGAGTGTGGAACCATGCGCGCCGGAATCCAGCACCGGAACGTTGGCGAAGAATTTCTGCAAATAGGTGAGTGCGGCTTTCTGGCCGCCGAGGTTCTTCTCCGCCCAGGCCCAGGCGGCCAGCACGTTCCAGCGGGCACCGCCGGAGGTCTTCGGGTTGGGTGCGACGATCTGCACGCCGGGCGCGATCAGATCGCCCCAGTCCTTGATCTTCTTCGGGTTGCCCTTGCGGACCAGGAACACGATGGTCGAGGTGTAGGGGGTGGAATTATTCGGCAAACGCGACTGCCAATCAGCGGCGATCAGGCCTTTTTTGGCGATCGCGTCGATGTCGTAGGCCAAAGCGAGCGTGACCACATCGGCCGGCAGGCCCTCGATGACCGCGCGCGCCTGAGCACCTGAACCGCCATGCGAGTAATGCAGCGTGGGCGTGGTGCCAGTTTTGGTTGCCCAATGGGTGGCGAAGAGCTTGTCATAGGCGGCATAAAGCTGCGCCGTGGGGTCGAACGACACGTTGAGCAGCGTGTTGGCATCGGCAAAGGCCGGGCTGCCAGCGAACGTTGCAGTGCCGGCCGCGATGCCGGCCGCAGCCGAGAATTTCAGCGCCTGGCGCCGGGAGAGTGAGATGGCCATGTGAGTATTCCCTGGTTTATGTGGTGTGGTTTATGTGGTGTTTATCGTGTAACTGGGCACGTCTTTTTCTAATCTATATATGTTAAATAGACATGTAAACTAGGGAATGTATTTATACGATCAGAATTCCGTGAGGTGCTTGGTATCCGGAGATTTTATTATGTATATTCAGTTGGTTGTTTTGTAAAATATGGCCGAAACCGTTACGGGAAATATTTCCGTTTATCCATAAGCTTATGGATATCCCGGTCAAGCCCGTAGTGATTTCGGTATGTTTTGCAAAATCTATGGGGTTTCAGGCTTCACCCCCGCTTCAGTTCAGCGCGCTTCACCCGAGCGCACGCACCAGCCGGGCCACGGCATCGCGCAATTCAGCCTCGTTCATGCTGCCGAAGCCCAGCCGCGCGTCGTTCGTGCCATGGCCGTTGGTGGCAAAGGCCTGGCCCGGGGTGATGCCGATTTTCTGCGCCGCCAATGCGGCCGGCGCGAGCATAATGCCGGGCGCAAAATTCACCCAGAGCGCCAGCCCGCCTTGCGGCACGGAAAAGCTGGCCTTGTCCCCCAGCCCGGCGCTAAGCGCTTCAGCCAGGCATTCGCGCCGCGCCTCATACAGCCGCAGCACTTTGCGGGTATGGCTTTTCAGCACCCCGTCGCGCATCAGCTCGGCCGCCGCCGCCTCGGTCGCCGGGTCACCCTGGCGGTCGATCATCATGATCTCCGCCCCCGCGCGGGCGATCACATCCGCGGCACCCACCAGGTAGCCGATGCGCAAGGAAGGCGAGAGCAGCTTGGAGAGCGAGCCGATGTACAGCAGCCTTTCCCAGTTCTGCGCGCTGGCGAGCGGCAGCACCGGGCGGTGGGCGAAGTGGAATTCATGGTCATAATCATCCTCGACGATGACGAATGCATGCTCTTCCGCCAGCGCCAGCAGGCGTATCCGCCGCTCCGGCGGCATGGTGACGGTGGTGGGAAACTGGTGATGCGGGGTGACATAGACGGCCCGAATACGCTGGCGGCGGCAAGCCTCCTCCAACTCGTCCAGGCACATGCCCTGCTCGTCCAGCCCGATGGCGACCGTCTGTGCCCCAGCTGCGATGAATGCCTCTCTTGCTGGCGGGTAGCTCAAAGTTTCGATGGCAGCATGGTCGCCGCTCTGCACCAGCAAACGCGAGGCAAGATAAATAGCCATCTGGCTGCCGCGCGTGATGCAGATGTTTTCAGCCGTCACGTTCAGCCCGCGGTCTGTGTTCAGCATATCCGCCACGGCCTCGCGCAAGGTGAGAATGCCGCGCGGGTCGCCATAGCCCAGCAAATTTTTCCGCGAGGCTTCCAGCAAAGCCCGGCGCCAGGCGCGGGCAACCAGCGGGGCCGGCATCAGCCGCGTATCCGGTGCGCCGTCGTCGAACACCAGCACGCCGCGTTTGGCAGGCACATAGGGCAGGTTGGGCGCGGCGCGGCGGAGCAAAAAACCGGCGGCGGCGGGGGCGTGCGGTGGCGGGGCGTGGACCTCCTCCACCACCGGCAAAGCAGCCGAAACAAACGTGCCGCGCTTGGCCTCGGCGGTGAGCCAGCCCTGCGCCACCAGCTCCTCATAGGCCTGCTGGATGGTCTTGCGGTTTGCCCCCACCTTCTGGCCCAGCTCGCGGGTACCAGGTAGCGCACTGCCAGGGGCCAGCCGCCCGCGCTTGATCCCGTCCATAATGGCATGGGCGATTTGCAGATAGGCGGGCTGGGCCGCCTCACGGTCCAATGTGATATGTAAGTCCCAGGGGCGTAACATATAGGTTTTCTCCAACTGGACCAGTACGAATTACAAAACTGGAGGTTCCAGCTAACCCTGTAAAGCCATATGTTGGAAAAATAAGAAGACTACCACGCCGCCCACACGGTCCTCATCAAACCTATCAACCCCGCCGCAACCAACGGCACGGAACGAGAAGGACCGCGCGATGACCGCTCCGCCGATTATGCCTTTCAAGGCTTTGAAAAAAGACGCCCTCGGCCCGCTGGAATTGCTGGCCCAGGGCATTGCCCTGATCTCGCCAACCATGACGGCGGCGCTGATCGTGCCGCTGATGTTCGCCACCACCGGCAATTGGAGCTGGCTCTCTTATGGGCTTGGCACCGTTATGCTGCTGTTTGTGGCGATCAACCTCAACCAGTTCGCCTCGCGCTTCGCGGGGTCGGGCTCGATGTATCAATATATCTGCAAGGGCCTGGGTAACGTCACCGGCGGGCTTGGCGGCTGGGCCCTCATCTGGTCCTATCTCGGCATTTCCATCGCCGGCGCCACGGGATTTACCATTTTTGCCCAGACCCTGCTCACCATGGTCGGCGTCAACTGCCCGGCCATACCGTTGTTCGTCCTCTGCGTCGGCGTCTCCGGCTTCTGCGCCTGGAAAAACGTGGCACTCTCTGCAAAAGTGATGCTGGTCCTGGAAGGGGTTTCCATGGCGCTCATCACGCTGCTGTGCGTTATCGCTCTCGGCTTCCATGGCTTCATGGTCGATAAAGTGCAGTTCGCGCCTTCAACCTTCTCGGTCAGCAGCCTTGGCCTCGGCGTCGTCGTCGCCGTGTTCTCGCTGGTCGGGTTTGAATCCGCCACCGCGTTTGGCGATGAAGCGCGCAACCCGCTCAAATCCATCCCCACCGCCGTGCTGCTCAGCCTGATCATCTCCGGCGTGTTCTTCGTGTTCGTCACCTATGTTGAAGTGCTGGCCACGCACGGCAACACCCCCACGCTCGACCAGCTCTCCGCCCCGTTGAACACGATTGCGGGCCTGGTCCACATGCCCTGGCTGGCCGCCCCGCTTTCGGCCTGCGCCATGATGAGCTTTTTCGCCCTCAACCTCTCCTGCCTCAACGCCGGCTCGCGCGTCATCTACATCATGGGCCAGCAAGGGCTGTTTCCCAAATTCACGGCTGATACGCACCATGTCAACGAAACCCCGCATGTCGCGGTGCTGATCATGGGCGCGCTTTCCTTCGGCCTGCCGACCTTCTGCGCGCTCAAAGGCATGGCCGTGGGTGACATGTTCAACGATGCCGGCACGATGGCGGCATTCGGCTTTATCGTCGCCTACATCCTCGTCACCATCGCTGCCCCGCTTTACGTGAAATCCTTGGGCCAGTTGAAGCCAATGCATATGATCATCGCCGCGGCTTCACTCATTCTGCTGCTGGTTCCCACCATCGGCAGCGTGTACCCGGTGCCTGCCGCCCCGGTGCGGTATTTCCCCTACATGTTCGCAGCCTATTTCGTCATCGGCGGCGTCTGGATCGGCGTGCAGAACCAGCGCCTGCTCATCGCCAGCCGTGGCTTCCCCGAGATGGCGCGCGATGCCTGAGTTTACCCTCGATGGCGTGGCGGTTACCGCCACGCCGGGAGAGAGCGTGCTGGCGGCATGCCAGAGGGTGGGACTACCACTGCAGACAGTGTGCAAGGGCCGCGGCATGTGCGGTGCCTGCAGAGTGGATGTGGCACCCGAATTTCTATCCCTGCTGGAACCGCCAGCAAAAAACGAAGCCCGATTGCTGAACTACCTGGCACCAGGCGAGGTCACCTACCGTCTTGCCTGTCAGATCAAGCTCGACAACCATTTACAGGGACTGCGCCTTGTCGCCGTCCCGCTCACCGTTAGAACATCACCCTGAAGGAGCCTCCCATGAGCGACGTATTGGAAGAAAAACAGGTAACGCTGGAAGCCGTCGGCCCGGCGTTCGTGAAAGAAACGATGCTGGAGATGCGCGCCAAAACCCGCGCCGCCATCCACGCCATCGCCGCCGCCTGCAAGCCCGGCATGGTCGAGGAAGACGCCGTGCAGATGGCCCGCGACCTGCTCGCCGAAGGCGACATGATCCGCGGCTGGCATGATGTGTATGTGCGCTTCGGCACCAACACGCTGAAAACCTTCGGCGCCGAATCCGACCCCGGCATCGTGCTGAAGGATAACGACATCTTCTTCATCGATATCGGCCCGGTATGGGGCGATATCGAAGGCGATGGAGGGGATACTTTCGTTGCCGGTTCAGACGCCGGCATGGAACAATGCGCGACGGATGCCAAGAAACTCTTCCATGTGGTGCGTAAAAAATGGGAGGGCACTGGCATGAGCGGCAAAGCCCTCTATGAATATGCGATCGAGGAAGCAAAATCCATGGGCTGGGAGCTGAACATGGATCTCTCAGGGCATCGCATCTCGGACTTCCCGCATGAGGCGGTTTATGCGGGGCCGATGGCGGATGTGGAGTTCAAACCCTCGCCGTTGATTTGGGTTTTGGAAATCCATATCAGGCATCCTGAAGGCTTATACGGCGCTTTCTTTGAGGATATGCTTCTCGACGATTCTTATTTTGCGTAGGAAGCGGTACCTTTTTGTGAACAAAAAGGTACCCAAAAAAACTTTGTAACTTGGATCACGGGCTGTGGCTCCATGGGACGCCACAGCCCTAGCATTAAAATGCAGCGAGCCCTGTAATGGCCCGCCCCAAAATCAGCGCATGCACATCATGCGCCCCCTCATAAGTATTCACAGTCTCCAAATTCACCATGTGCCGGATAACGTGATACTCATCGGAAATTCCGTTGCCGCCGTGCATGTCGCGGGCCACACGGGCAATATCCAGCGCCTTGCCGCAATTGTTACGCTTCAGCAGTGATATCATTTCGGGCGCTGCCTGGCCTGCATCCATCAACCGGCCGAGCTGCAACACACTGTGCAGCCCAAGCGTGATTTCAGTCTGCATATCGGCCAGCTTCTTCTGCACCAATTGTGTACCCGCCAGCGGCCGGCCAAACATTTGGCGGCCCAGCGTATACTCGCGCGCGGCATGGAAGCAAAATTCCGCAGCCCCCAGCGAGCCCCAGGCGATGCCGTAGCGCGCGTTGTTGAGGCAGGAGAACGGGCCGCGTAGGCCCTTCACATCCAGCATCGC
Organism: Acidocella sp.; assembly: GCA_026224875.1. Taxonomy (GTDB): domain Bacteria; phylum Pseudomonadota; class Alphaproteobacteria; order Acetobacterales; family Acetobacteraceae; genus Acidocella. The sequence goes on along the minus strand of JAMFRU010000082.1, from coordinate 15,527 downwards.
GCCATCAGGCACAAACACCTCATCCATCATGATCATGCCGGTGATGGAAGCGCGGAGCGAAACCTTACCCTCGATCTTCGGCGTGGTCAGCCCTTTCACCCCGCGCTCAAACACGAAGCCGCGTATATCGCCGGCATCGTCCTTGGCCCAGACCACGAAAACATCGGCAATAGGCGCGTTGGTAATCCAGGTTTTGGAGCCCGAAAGCAGATAACCGCCATCTACCTTCTTCGCGCGCGTACGCATCGAGGCCGGGTCGGAGCCGGCATCGGGCTCGGTAAGGCCGAAGCAGCCGGCGAATTCGCCAGTGCGGAGCTTAGGCAGAAGCCGGTCCTTCAGCGCATCGGCACCGAAGGCGTAGATCGGGTACATCACCAGGCTGGATTGCACCGAGAAGGCGGAGCGGTAGCCGCTATCCACCCGTTCGACCTCGCGCGAGATGAGGCCGTAGCTGACATAGGAGATATCGGCGCAGCCATGGGTGGAGAGTGTGGCGCCGAGAAAGCCCATCGCGCCCAGCTCGTTCATGATCTCGCGGTCGAATTTTTCCTCGCGGAAGGCTTTGAGCACGCGCGGCTGCAGTTTTTCCTGCGCATAGGCATGGGCGGCGTCGCGTATGGCGCGCTCTTCCTCGTTCAGCAAATCCTCCAGGCGCAGAGCGTCCGCCCAATCGAATGACGCCATCCTACCTTTGGCCATGGTCAAACTCCTGAAATTTGGCCCCCCTTGTCGCGCAAAGCGCTGCCTTCAGCAAACCGGCGCTTCCTGGCGCTCACAGAGTTGCGGGGCTAGAAGCCGCGCATGAACCAGGAATTTGACGTTATCATCATCGGCGCGGGTGCGGCCGGGCTGTTTTGCGCGGGCACGGCGGTGGCGCGCGGCAAGCGCGTGCTGGTGCTGGAGCACGGGCAGGAGGCAGGGCGCAAAATCCTCATCTCGGGCGGCGGGCGCTGCAATTTCACCAATCGCCAGGTCCGGTCGGAGAATTTTTTGTCCGGCAACCCGCATTTTTGTAAATCCGCGCTGTCGCAGTTTAACCCCGGCGATTTTATCAACCTCGTGGAGCAGGCCGGCATTGCGTACCACGAGAAAACCCTGGGCCAGCTGTTTTGCGACGATTCCGCCGAGCAGCTCCTCGACCTGCTCCTGGCCCGCTGCCGGGGTGCCGACATCCGTTTGGGGACGACGGTGCTGGATGTCTCTCGTGCGGACAGGTTCATGGTGCAGACCACGCGCGGCACAATGTTCGCCCCCTGCCTGGTAGTGGCAAGCGGCGGCCTCTCCATCCCCAAACTGGGCGCAACCGGGCTGGGCTACGAGCTGGCCCGGAAATTCGGGCTGGACGTCATACAGCCGCGCGCAGCACTGGTGCCGCTAATTTTCACGGGCAAGGACCTGCCCTGGATGCAGGAGCTTGCCGGGGTTTCGGTGGCGGCACGGGTAAAGGCCGGCAAGCGCGGCTTTGCCGAGAATGTGCTGTTCACCCATCGCGGCATGTCTGGCCCGGCGGTGCTGCAAATATCGTCTTATCTGAACCAGGGCGATGGCTTCTCGACCGATTTCTACCCAGAGGCGCGGCTGGACGAAATCCTTGTGGAGGCCAAATCGCGCCGGCCCAAGGCCGAGCTGAAAACCGTACTGGCCGAAATACTGCCGGCCCGGCTGGCGGCGCATTTCGCCGGGGTCGAGCCACGGCGTATGGCCGATCTCCCCGACAAAACCCTGCGCACGCTCGGGGCGCAGCTGAACGCCTTCCCCCTGACCCCGGCCGGCAACGAGGGGTTCGCCAAGGCCGAGGTAACCGCCGGCGGGGTGAACACCGAGGGCCTGCACTCCAAAACCTGCGGCGCGCAGGCGGTGCCGGGGCTGTTCTTCATCGGTGAGGCGGTGGATGTAACCGGCTGGCTTGGCGGCTATAATTTCCAATGGGCCTGGGCCAGCGGGCACGCGGCGGGAGCTGCGGTTTAGCTGGATCGGTTTTGAGAAATCTGGCAAGCCACTGCTCACTTTGAGGAGCAAGAATGTCGCAAGCGCAAACGGAACGGCTGGGCTCGCTTGAAATCGGCCGGTTTGTGGCCGCCAGCACCGTCGTATTGCTCCATGTTTTTGGCGATCTGCCCAGGTTTGGGTCGGGGCCCGTCGCAGAGTTTTCGGCCTCGCTCGCGCTCATGGTCCCAGGACCTCTAGCCGCGCAGTATTTTTTTGTGCTGAGCGGCTTCGTGATGATGACGGCGCACCGGTATGATTTTGGCAAGTTAAGTGCCGTGCCGCGCTTCTGGTGGCGGCGGGCATACCGGATCTATCCGATGTACTGGCTGTCATTGGCGATCGTAACGGTGTTTCTCTACCCTGGGTTGACGCCGCGGCTGAGCTTCATGCTCATCTCATTGGTGCCTGTTGAGATGACGGAGTTTGTCAGCCAGAGCTGGACATTGCGGTATGAGATGGCGTTCTACATCGGCTTTGGGCTGTGCCTGTTGCCGTATGTGGGGCGTGTGCTGCTGGCTGTGTGGATATTTGGCGTGCTCTGGTGCTGGCGGCCGGCGGCATTGGCATCGTTTCTGGTTTGCGCGCCCACGCAAGCTCTGAACTGGGCGGCTCATGCCGCGCCGCTGTTCTTCGCACCGTTCGATTTGTTCTTTTTTGCCGGACTTGCCGCAGCCGTTATCAGATTATCGAATACCAAGGTCGGCATTGCCGCGATGGCTTTGGGAGTTATGATCATGGTCTTGGCGGGGCCTGCCTATCGCTGGGGGTTGTCTTATGGCGGCCCCTTGACCCCGCTCGCGACTGGCAGCGGATTAGGCCTGGTGATACTGGGTTGTGCGACGCTGGAGCGTAGTGGCGCCCTGCGTGTGGGCGCCTGGGCACGCAGGCTCGGCACTATGTCCTATCCGCTGTACATTTTGCACGCTCAAATCATGTTGCTGGTGGGCAAGGTGCTATGGGGGCGGCTGCATACGCACGGGCTGCTTTTGGTGGCGTTTTGCGTGGTCTATCTTGTTGTGATTTTCGGCGCATCCGCGGCCGCCGCATTCTGGCTGGACAAGCCGTTGCAGCGCGTTTTGCGGCGGGTGCGGTTGTGGGATGGCAGACTGGCGGCCTCAGCGCGCTGAGGCCGCCGTAACTTAAAACCCGCCGTGGCGTGTGTCATAAGGCCCGAACGGCAGGCCTTGCTGCGGCGTGTTGAACGCCTCGGCATTGGCCTGGTTGGCCAGCGGAATATAGTTGGGATGCGCGCGGGTAACGGCCGCGATCACCGCATCGGCGATCAGATCCGCGAGCGGGTTGCCGCCGGAGGCACCCTGCGGCACGTACACGGTGGTCTCGTCCTGGTCCCACAAAACCGCCCCGGTCTTGCCGTCCTTCAGCACGTAATGGATTTGCACGGTAATGGAGGAGCTGAGGAGAATATATTGTGCGTTCCATTGCTCCACCGTGGCGTAGAGCACCGCATCCGCGCCGAACAGGCTGGCCACGCGGGTGGGGCTGGCCTGTGCCACCAGATTGGCATCACCCAGCCCGGAATCATCCATGGTGTGGCGCACCAGATTGACTGGGAACACGTAATAACCGCGATTGCCCAGAGGCGGTGCCAGCGTGTCCAGGAAGGTATTGGCGGCATCCACCTCGGTGGTGTTGTTCACCACCGGTACAATGAGGATGGAGCGCGGGCTGGCGGCGTTGAGGGCGGAATAATCTTTAGGCGCCGTGGGCGCAGCACAGGCGGCTAGCCCGGCCAGCGCCAGGACGGAAAGCAATGATTTATGCATTTGTGTCACGCTGCCGGTTTGGGTTGGGCCGGCGTCTGCAACGCGGCGATCATCTTATCCATCAGAAAGCCGGATTCCGGCCAGGCGGATTTTTCACGCGCATACATGGCGATCGCATCTTTCGTATCGCCCTGCTGCTGCAGCATGTAGCCGTATTCGGCAAAAATACCGGGCGGCACCTGGCCGTTCGAGTCATTAACGATTTTCGCCAGCGCGGCCTGGTAGTTGCCGGCTGATGAAGGGTCGGCATCCATTGCCACAAGGGCTGGGGAATAATTGCCCCAGTTGTATTTCGGCCCTTGGGAGGGGGCGGCGCAGGCCGTTACGGCCAGTACCGGAAGCAGGCATAAAAGCCGTTTTTGCACGGGTTATTCCTTATTGTGGTATCGTTATGGTGCTGTTGGCGCCGTTACCGAGATAGACGGCGTTATCGTACAATGTCTTTCCGTTGCTGGTGACAATGACATGATGCGTGCCGTGGTCGAGCGTGATCAGTTTCTTGTCCGGCGTGTAGGCGGTGGCATCACCCATGGAAATATTGTCGATGGTGAGCACGGAGCCCGCAGGGGCACCGGTGACGGAGAGATGCGGGCGCGTATCGACGCTGCTCACCGTCGTTGTCGGGTAGGAGCAGGCGGCTAGCGCCAGCATCGCAACGAGAGGGGCTAGGCGCTTCATGATGCAGGCTCCGCGGCAACATAGATTGAAGCCGGCACGGGCCTTGGCAGGGTGCCGCCGGTAACCGTGCAGATCGAGCCCTGGCTCTCCTCGTCATCCGTACCAAAATTGGAGACGACGGTAATGCTGGCGATCTGCTGCGGCGGCAATGCGATGTCGAAACCGCTTTGCGCGCTCTTCAGGCTGGCTCCCGTCTGCAGCACGGCAAGCTTGGTGCCGGGCGTTAAGTTCTGTGCCACGCCGCCGGAAATATACACGGTATTGCCATCAACTTTCAGAACATCCGTATGCCAGGGCTGGGCTTCGAGGTTCTGCACCAGCGGCGTCATGGCATCGTCGATCGCGGCACTTATGGCGCGGTCGTTCAGCGTCTCGTCATATTCCGCATCATTGCCGAAACCGGCGACGGTGCCGTTCTCCACCGAGGCCTGGCCAGTGCCCGTCGCGGTGAAGATCACCTGCGCGGTCTTTACATCCACCAGGCGGATATCCACCGTGGCATAGGCCACCTGTTTTTTGGTGTTGCTGAAAAACCCGTTGGTGCCTTCGGTTTCGCGGCCGAACTGGGTCAGTGAGCCGATCAGCAGATCATCCGCGCCGACGATATTGCCCTTCGCGCCGGAGAGGGCCTGCTCGTCTTCCACCAGCCCGAGATCGCTGCGTTCCAGCACGACGAACCTTCCGGTGCCATGCAACGCATTGGTCATCATGTCGGAGGTCTGCTTGGCCAGCGGATCGACTTGCCCCGGGGTCAGCAGGGCCTTGCCGTAGAGCGTCTCGTTATCGAACCGGCCGACCGCGATCTTACGCTTGAGCTCATGCGCCGGCGGCGGGCTGGCCACGGCATTCGCATCGAGTGCGGCGGGGGTGGTGACCTGCGGTGGCGGTGCCGGCGTGGCGCAGGCAGCCAGCAACGCCAGGCCGAGAAGCGGGAGGTGCTGAATAACATACGCATGGCGAAAAAATTTCATGCATTTAATTAAACGCGGTCCGCCGGGTTCCACAAGGGGAGCGTGTGGTAAAATTTACGTGGCGGTGGCTGACGCCAGAATATTCCGCACCCCATCCGCACTTTCCGCCTGCAACGCCCGCTCCGCCAGCACCTCACAAGCCGCCAGCGTGGTCCCGCGTATCGCCTGTTTCACCCTCGGAATGGCATTGCCATGCATGGAGAGCTGGCGAATCCCCAGCCCCAACAGCAAAGGCACAGCCTGCGGGCGGGATGCCAGTTCGCCGCATAGTGAAACAGGGATGCCCGCGGCTTGCGCGAACGTGGCGGTGAGATGGATCAACCGCAGCACGGCCGGCTCCAGCGGGTCGTATAGTTTCGACCCCGCCGGCAAAGCGCGGTCGGCGGCCAGCGTGTACATGGTCAGATCATTCGTACCGATAGCAAAAAAATCCGCGTATTTCGCCAACACCGGTGCGGCCAGCGCCGAGGCTGGCGTTTCGACCATGATGCCGAGCGGCGGGAGCGTATCGGGGAGCAAAATATTCCGCCGCCGCTTCAGCCGCCGCCACACGCGCTGCAAACAGGCGCGGGCTTCCACCACCTCGGCCGCCAGGCTGACCATGGGCAGCATGATACGCACCGGCCCGGCCGCACCAGCGCGGATAATGGCGGCCAGTTGCGTTTCCAAAATGGCCTGGTGGCGCAGCAACAGGCGGATGCCGCGCAGGCCCAGCGCCGGGTTGGGCTCCAGCACGGCGGGCTGGTAGCGGGCGAGCGCCTCCACTTCCTTATCCGAACCCCAGTCGAGCACGCGGATGGTCACCGGGTCGCCATCCATGGCCTCCACGATGCTGGTGTAGATGCGCGCTTGCGTGTCTTCATCCGGCAGGGTTTCGCGGTTCATGAAGATGAATTCCGAGCGCAGCAGGCCGATGCCATGCGCGCCGGAAGAGGCGATCATCGGCAGCTCGAACGGCAGCTCCAGATTGGCCTGCAATTGCACGGCGAGGCCGCAGCGCGTGACCGAGGGCAGGCGCTGCAGCCGGGCCAGGGAACGTTTTATCCGCGTCTGCTCGGCGAGTTTGCGCCGGGCCGCCTCCAGGCTGGCAAGCACCGGGTTGAGGATAATCTCGCCGGTATCGCCATCGATGATGGCGATGGTGCCGGGCGCGGTACCGGCCAGCGTGCCCTCCGCCCCGAGCACGGCGGGCAGGCCGAGCGCGCGCAACATCACCGCGGTATGGCCGTCGGCCCCGCCTTCGGCGGTAAAAATCCCGGCGAACCGCGCGGGCTGGATAAGGGCGGCATCGGAAGGGCGCAGCGACTCCGCACCCAGAATGCTGCCCATGGGCAAATTGGCAAAATTGCGGAACGGCTGGCGGGTGAGGTTGCGCACCACGCGGCGGCCAAGTTCGCGCACCTCATCGGCCCGGCGCAGGCGGCCGGCCTTGTCCGTCACCTGCTGCGCCATGATCACGGCGGCCTGGGCCTCGGTCTCGGTCTGCACCGCGGCCTCGGCACAGAGCAGCCCCTCCTGAATGCGCACGCGCACGCCGCGCAGCAGCCGGGTGGAGCTGAGCATGTGCAGATACATATCCATCAGCGGCGCGATCTCGGCCTGGGAATCCTCAGGGAGTGTGGCCAGCCGGTGTTTGAGCTTGTTCAGCTGGTGGCGGGAGCGTTCCAGTGCTGCTTCCAGCCGTTCCAGCTCCGCGGCCACGGCAGCGGGGGTGATTTTGGCGGTGGAAACATGCAATGCCGGCTCGCGCGCCTCATGCACCGGGCCGATGCCGATGCCGGGCGACACCGGATGGCCGGAAAAGCGCCGTTCAGAGGTGGGGGAAGGGGTGCTAGTCGGTCTCATGAAAGCCGGCCTCGATGAGGGCGGCGATGGCGTCGAGAGCTTCCTTCGCGTCGAACCCCTCGGCGGAGAGGCGCACCGTGCTGCCGATGCCAGCGCCCAGCATCATCAATCCCATGATCGAGCGTGCGGAGACGGATTGCCCGTCCTTGGCGACTTCCACGCTGGCGGAGAATTGTTCGGCCAGGGTCACGAGCTTGGCGGCGGCACGGGCGTGCAGGCCGCGGCGGTTGACGATGGCGATATCGGTGCTGGTCTGACCCGCATCCATGAGAGCGGCCCCCTTATTCGGCGGCGCGGCAGGCGGGGGAAAGGTCGTGGCCGGAGCAGATGTACTTGCGCCCGGCGGCTTCGGCATGGGCCACGGCTTCGGTGAGAGTCTGCTGGCCGCGGATTTTGGCGAGCTTTACCAGCATGGGCAAATTCACTCCGCCGATAATCTCCACGCCAGGCTGGGAGGCCATGGACATGGCGAGGTTGGAGGGGGTGCCGCCGAACATGTCGGTGAGCAGAATCACGCCATCCCCGGCATCGACCTCGGCCACGCGCTTCGCAATCTCGGCGCGTTGACTCTCGAACTCGGCATCGGATTCGATGCAGACGGTGGCAAGGTTTTTTTGCTTGCCAACAACATGTTCCATGGCGTCGCGCAGCGCATTGGCGAGCGCACCATGGGTAACCAGAACCATGCCGATCATGTAAGGAGGCTCATTCTTTCTCGTTCGATGCCGTTTTGGGGCGTATAGACTTCGCAGCAGATTTTGCTGCCTCAAACCGGGCAGATTCTCGGTGTGTAACGCCGACGCGCCAGCCCGTTTTGGCCAAATGGGAACTCAACTTCTCAACCATATATACCGATCTGTGCTGTCCGCCTGTGCATCCGACACAGATTGTTGCATATTTTTTTCCTTCCTGCACGAATCTTGGCAATAAAAATTCGATTAAATTCAGTAGTTTGGTGAAGTATATTGCAAAATCAGGATCTTGCTCAATAAAACTCGCAACTTCTGGATCGAGGCCGGAAAGTATTTGTAGATGTGGTTCGTAATGCGGATTTTTCAGGAAGCGCGCGTCGAATACCAGATCCGCTTCTGGCGGCAGGCCTTCCGGATAGGCGAAAGAAACCAGGTTGAGCACCATGCCCGGAGTCTGCGCGCCGAAATGCTGTTCGATGAGCTGGCGCAGCTTGGGCACCGGCAGATGCGTGGTATCGACCAGCCAATCGGCCGCACGGGCCAGCGGGGCGATGAGATCGCGCTCCAAAGCGATGCCCTCGACGATGGCACCAGAATGCGCCAGCGGGTGGCGGCGGCGGGTTTCGGAATAGCGGCGCCGCAGAACCTCGTCCGAGGCAGTGGCGAAAACCAGCACGGGTGCGGATTTCTGCTCATGGCGCAGGCGGAAAACCGTGTCGAGCACCGACTCGGTGGAAAAGCCGCGCGAGCGCGCGTCCACGCCGATGGCGATGTTTTTATCCGCCTTGCTGGCAAGCTCCAGCAATCCCGCGAGCGGCGGGTTATCGACAGTCTCGAAGCCAAGGTCCTCCAGCGCGCGTAAAATCGAGAGCTTGCCGGCACCCGAGAGGCCTGTGACGAACACGATCTGCGGTGAGGCGGGCTGCGGGGCGGGGGGCTGCGGGGCGGCGGGGGGGGTCATAAAGCGAAGGCGCCGGCGAGCTGGGTGATGCGGCCGCAGGCGGCATCCAGGGCCAAAGCGGCGCGCTCGGGGGCGGAAACCAGGGCCGGGTCGATTGTAACTTCCGGCAGGTCCAGCACGGCGTGGCGGCGCGGCACAGGCAGGCGTTCGGGCTCGTGGCCAAGGTTGATGACCAGCCGCAGTGCCGCCATGGGCAGATAAGGCAGATGGAACAGGCCGAGGCCCCGCACCTCCAGCAGCCCAGCCAGAGACTCGGGTGCGCGCGCAATGCCGTCTTCGATAATCACCTGGTCATCCGCCACCAGCGTAAAGCCCAACTGCCGCAGGCGGAGCACAAAATCCGATTTGCCGCTGCCTGGGGGGCCAAGCAGCAGAATAGCATCACCCCCCTGCGTATTGGCGCGGGCGGCACAGGAAGCGTGCAATCGCATGATTGCCCCAGTGTGACAAAATTTTACGCCGGGCGGAAGGGGTTTCGGTTGTGCTGGCGCGGGGCTTGGGAGAAATCAGGCAATTAACCCAGGATTACCGGGTGCTGAAAATTTGCCGGACTACGAGTCTGATCTGCACGGCGTGGCCTTGACCTTTGCCCCGGCCGGGGGCAAGTCCGGCGATCGTTTCACTAGGGATGCCCTCGATGCCAGACATCACCGCGATCACGCGGGATGACATACGCCTCAGTTTTCCATGCGCCGTTTCCGCCTATGTGCTGGACGCGGCGGAGGAGGCTGGGCTGTATCTGCCATCGGTGTGCCGGCATGGGCGTTGCGGCACCTGCCGGGCCACGGTAATTTCCGGCACCTACGACCTCGCCCCGCATGAGGCGCCGCTGCCCACTTCTCCTGGCAGCGTGCTGCTGTGCCGCTGCATGCCGCGCGAAAATTTGGTGGTGGCACTGCCCTGCCGCGACGCGCAGATCGGCCGCCGCAAAATACCCGAGCGGCACGCGAAGATCGCGGCGGTAAGCCCGGCCGGCGAGGGCTGGACGGCGCTGTCGCTGCAGTTGGAGCGCGAGGGCGAATACGGCCAGGCGGCCGAGTTCACCCCCGGCCAGTTCATGGAATTGCGCATCCCCGGCACGGCGCTGTGGCAGGCGATTGCCATGGTCAATCTGCCGAATGACGAGGGGCTGCTGGAGTTTTTGCTGGCCCCCGCTTCATCGAGGGCTGCGGCGGGCGAGGCGTTCGCTACCTGGGCGGCGGGGGCACGGCGCGGTGCCGCGATAGAATTGCGTGGCCCGCTCGGCAAATTCGTGCTCGATGAGACCAGCCCGCGCCCGCGCTGCTTTGCCGGCGCCGGCGGCGGCCTTGCACCTCTGCTCGCCATGCTGCGGCAACTGGCTGCCGCGCGCGACCGTACCCGCATGTATTTCATTTTTGAGGCCGATATTGCCGGTCTGCCGCTGCTGGAACGCAGCCTGGCCGCCCTGCGCACAGCATTGCCGCAGCTCACCGTGGCGCTGGCGCCGGGTGGAGCGGCGGCGGCACTTGTCGAGCAGCTCGCCAAACTCCCCAGCGCCGATATTTACGCCTCCGGCCCGTTGCCGATGCTGGATGCGGTGGTGGCGGCGGCACGCGCGCCCGGCGTGCCGGAAGCGCAGATTAAGAGCGAGCCCAGCGGCGGCGTACGCGATGGCGCGGCCGGGCTTCTTACTGAAGTCTAAGCGGGAGGCCTAAGCAGATTGAACGGACGCGTTTGCCGTTAACGACAAAGTGATGTCACGAATGCTTGAGGCGAGGCAAAACGGGCCCTCCCGTCGTTGTTCCTCATCATTAATGGGGTAGTAACTATATTCGTGCATCCATGGCGCATCGGTTCATAAATTGGTGAATGGAGACGGACTATGCTGGCTCGTTATTTCCACAAATTGGTGCATCTGCAATTGAACAAGCGCGCCGTGACCTCGCTGGAATACGCAATGGTCGCGATGGTGGTCGCCGTGGCCTCCGTCGGCGCATTCACCGGCGGGCATGCCACCGCTGCATCTGCCTTGATGCAGGTTGCCAGCGCGAAGTAATCGCGTTTAGCACTAACGGTTATTAGCACTAACGGTTATATGCTTCTGGCGCGTTAGCTGGCGTGTTCTTCCGCAAGCCGCAGCGGGGTTTAAAACTTCCTCTATCTTCCCCACTGCCGGCGGGCTTGCCGTATCACGCGCTCCAGTTCGTCGCGGCTCACGGGCCACTTGCCGGACAGCCGCAGCGGGAGGCCCTTGGATAAAGTAATACTCACCCCGCTCTGTTTGCCGTGCGAAATTCTGCCGTGTACGCCGGCGATATCGCCCCAGGGCACATTGCGCGAGGAAAAGAACTGCCGGTAGCGAAACCCGGCGGCCGAAATGGTGATGCGCGCCGGCCGCGCCCAGGCGATGGTGGTAAACAGCATCAGCACGGCCCCGGCGTAAATGATGCCAAGGGATTCCGGAACGAGCCCGCCGATGATAACATTGCCGCCGTATCCAGACAGGCCAAAGCCCAGCACGGCCACGGTAAAGAGCATCCAATAAACTATGTGGCCGCGTGATTGGCGGATCACCAGCGGCGGTGATTGCAGGCTTCCTGTCGTCGCGGATTGTACCGCCATGGGCTTAGCCTTCGGTGATTTCTTTCCGCAACACGTCAAGTGGCAGTAGGGCGCCGGCGCGCTCGAAGTGCCAATAGGTCCAGCCGTTGCAGCTGGGCGCGTTCTGAACCGCCGCCCCTACCTGGTGGATGGAGCCGCGATGCGCGCCCGAAACCAGCCCGCCCTCGGCCGTAACCTCGGCGGCGATGCGGCGCTGCTTGTCCATAACCTGCGTGCCGGGCGGCATAATGCCACGCTCCACGAAACTGCCGAAAGCGATGCGCGGGGTCTCGCGCCCGGCCGGCGGGGCAATCACGGCACTTGCCGGTGCCCGTTCCTCGGCCTTCAACCGGCCCCAGGCGGCCTCCACATAGGCCGGGTGGCGCTCGATGCCGATGAAATGCCGGTGCAGGCGCTTGGCCACGGCCGCGGTGGTGCCGGTACCCAAAAACGGGTCCACGATCACATCGCCCGGCGAGGTCGAGGCCATGATCACCCGGTGCAGCAGGGCTTCGGGCTTCTGGGTCGGGTGCAGTTTCAGCCCATGCGTGTTCTTCAGCCGCTCGCCGCCGGTACACAAAGGCAGGGTCCAATCCGAGCGCATCTGCACATCGTCGTTCAACATCTTCATGGCCTGGTAGTTGAACTTGTACCGGCTCTGCTGGCTTTTGGCCGCCCAGATCATGGTTTCATGTGCGTTGGTAAAGCGCCGCCCGCGGAAATTGGGCATGGGGTTGGACTTGCGCCAGATCACGTCGTTGAGGATCCAGAAACCCAGATCCTGCATCATCGCGCCGATGCGGAAGATGTTGTGGTAGCTGCCGATTACCCAGATGGTGCCGTCCTTCAGCAGAATCCGGTGGGCCTCGGCCAGCCAGTCGCGGGTAAAGGCGTCATAGGCGGCGAAATCGTTGAATTTGTCCCAATCGTCATCCACCCCATCGACCAGGCTGTCGTCCGGGCGGCGCAGTTCGCCCCGCAATTGCAGATTATAGGGCGGGTCCGCGAAGATGCAGTTGACCGAGGCATCGGGAAGCATGCGCAGCATCGTCCCGGCGTCGCCGAGCAAAATCTGGTCCAGCGGCAGTTCGCGCGGCATTTCCACGGGCAAGGCGGGTCCTCGAGTGACAGGTACGCAATATAAGTGGAGTTTACGCCGTAACCGCGTCAACAGTGCCGTAATATGTAAGATTTCATACCTAAGCGGCACGCTGCCCGGAATTCGGCGCCGTTTAAGCTACGTTGTAACAATATAATGCCCCGTATTCTTGACATGGCAGGGGGGCATAGGTAGCAACCCCGCCAACGTCATAGCGGCCGCAAGGCCGTGGAAAACAGGTGCATGAGCGAAGGCCAGGACAAATCGGCATTTGAGCAGCGGCTGCAAGCGGCGGAAGACGCGGTCACGGGGCCGGTGCGCGAATCGTCCGCCAAGCAGGCGGGAGCCGCGCAACGGGCCATTGGGCTGGCAATGCGTCTGGGTATTGAACTGGTGGCCGCAATGGTCATCGCCGTGGTCATCGGGTGGGGGCTGGACCGGCTTTTCCATACGAGACCCTGGCTGATGATCCTCATGGTCCCGGTCGGCATGGCTGCCGGCATCCGCAATCTCGTGCGGGCGTCGGGCAAGCCGAGCAAATAAGGGCGCGGTAACGCGCCTAGAGATAACGGACGCGGTAACGCGCCCAGGATAATCGGACGCGGAAACGCGGCCAAACAGGCGGTTGGACGGGAAAGATAATGGCGGCAGAATCGATCGACGCACTGGGACAATTCAGGCTGACCACCGGGCTGGGCCCGATTGGCCGCGCGCTGAATTTCACCAACTCGAACGAAGCCATGCTGGGTGCCGCCATCGTCATCGTGGGGATCTTTGCCCTGGGCTTGAAGCCCCGCGCGCTGGTGCCGGGCCGCATGCAGTCGCTGGTCGAGCTGTTGTACGAATTCGTGCGCAACATGTGCGTGGACACAATCGGCGAGGAAGGCCTGCGCTACTTCCCCCTGGTGTTTACCCTGTTCGCCTTCATCCTGCTGGGCAATCTCATCGGGCTGTTCCCTTATTTCTTCGCCTTCACCTCACATATCGCCGTTACGCTGGCGCTGGCGCTGTTCGTGTTCGTGTTCTCCACCGGCGTCGGCTTCTACACGCACGGGTTCCGCTTCTTCAAATTCTTCGTGCCTGAGGGCGTGCCCGGCTGGCTGCTGCCGCTGCTGGTGCCCATCGAGATCATCTCCTACCTCTCCCGCCCCGTTTCGCTCTCCGTGCGTTTGTTCGCGAATATGACGGCAGGGCATGTAATGTGGGAGGTGTTCGCCGGCTTCATGCTGCTGCTCACCGCGAGCCTTGGCATTTACGGCGCCTTTGCCTCGGTGGTGCCGCTGGGGCTGAACGTGGCGCTGGCGGCGCTTGAGCTGCTGGTGGCAGGGCTGCAGGCCTATGTGTTTGCCATCCTGACCTGCCTGTATTTGCATGATGCCGTGCATATGCACTAGAATTTCGGCCCCATAAGTTACCCTAATAAAAGTTTAAAGTTTCTCGGAAAGGAAAATCACATGGATCCCCAGTCAGCCGCTCTGCTCGCCAAAGATATTGGCGGTGGCCTTGCCACCATCGGCGTTGCCGGTGCCGGCGTTGGTATCGGTAACCTGTTCGGCGCCTTCGTTGCCGCCGTCGGCCGTAACCCGGCCGCGCGCGATGCGATGTTCAAAGACGTTCTGCTCGGCTTCGCGCTGACGGAAGCCGTCGCGCTGTACGCGCTGGTCATCGCGCTGGTCATTCTGTTCACCTAATGCGCAAACTCAGCACCGCATTCCTGTCGGCCCTGGCCCCCTCCGCCGTTGTGATGGTCCTGGCGCCGTCCAGCGCCGTGGCGGACACCATGCCGCAGATGGATTTCCATAACCCGCTCACCCTTGACCAGGTGGGCTGGATGGCGGTTATCCTGGTGGTGCTGTATTTCGCTCTGGCGCGCTGGGGCCTGCCGGAAATCGGCAAGGTGCTGGAAAACCGCGCCGCCGTCATCGCCCGCGACCTGGCCGCCGCCCGTGCGGCCAAGCTCGAGGCCGATGCGGCCGTTAAGGCGCTGAATGCCACCATCTCCCAGGCCCGCGCCGCGGCCCAAGCGGCAGTGGCAAAAGCCGTGATCGACGCCAAGGCGCATGCCGCGGCGGAAGCCACGGCACTGGCCGCCAAACTCGAAGCCAAACTCGCGGAAGCGGAAACGCAGATCGCAACGGCACGGGCGGCGGCACTCGCCGCCATCAAACCCGTGGCAGCGGAAGCCGCCGGCACGATTTTGCTGAAACTAACCGGCACCCAGCCGGCCGCGGACCAACTCGCCACGCGTCTCGACGCTGCGTTGGCCGCACGGAAGGTAGCGTAACATGAATTACGGAGCTTTTGCCGGCCGGGCCTTCTATCTGCACGGTTCCTTCTGGGTGCTCATCGCCGTCCTCATCTTCATTGCCGTCGCGGGACGGCAAATCTCGCGCGTCATCGGCGCCATGCTCGATAAGCGCGGCGCCAGCGTAAGCGCTGCCCTCGCCGAAGCCGCACAGCTGAAGACCGAAGCGCAAGCAATTCTGGCCGACGCCAAAGCCCACCAGCAACAAGCCGAGGAAGACGCCAAAGCCATCCTCGCTACCGCCCACGTGGAAGCAGCAAGCCTCGCCGCCAGCCTGGCCGCCGACGCCGAAGCCTCTGCCAAACGCCGCGAACGCATGGCCCTCGAACGCATCGAAGCCGCCGAAGCCGCCGCCGTTAATGAAATCCGCGCCACCGCCATAGACATCGCCACCGCAGCCTCCGCCAGCCTCCTGGCCGACACCTTCGGCGCCCAGGCCGACGCCGCCCTAATCGACCGCGCCATCGCAGGGGCGCCAGCGGCACTTCGGGGTTAGGACCTAGACCGTCCTCCAAGGGGGCCAGGGGAATCGCATTAGGATTTTTCCTGGCTCTTGCGGCACGGCTTCACATTGATTCTGATTTGGCTTCTCAATTTGGAGAGGCTGAATGGGTTGGTTTGGGTCTTGCTTTGATGATGTC
>JAMFRU010000081.1 GCA_026224875.1 Acidocella sp. | reverse complement strand
GCCCTCAACGTCCTGCAGTCCGCACGACCAGACATCTCTGTCAGACGTAAACGAAAGCGCGCAGGCTCGTCAGACGAATTCGCACGCTCGGTCCTCGGTCAAATGCGATAGCCGTGAGCCCTGAACCCCACGCCCTGGACTCGTCCGGTAATGAGGAGGTGTCGCGTTTTCATGGGTTGCAGAGATACATGAACCTGGTGCTGACGGCGACATCCTCGATGGTTTTGGTGCGCCGGATGACGGCTTCCCGGTCTGTACCCCATTGTTCTTCCTGCCAGAGCTCATCGAGGAAGGCGATGTTACAGGCGGTTTGGGCATTCAGGGCGCGCGATGCGAGGGCCAGGCCAAGCAGCAGGCTGCCGAGGGCCGGGACGATGACGCCGAGTGCCGCGATTGTGTAATCGCTCTGGGAGGCCAAGGCGCCGTGGAGTTTTTCGCCGGTATGGGGCGGCTGGTTTATGGGAATCAGCCCTGCCGTGACTTCAAGCTGCAGCCCGTAATTGGTCTCGGCCCAGTCGCGCCAGCGGCCCCAAACCTCGTGTTGGCGGGCTACAAGCTCATCCGGGCCGTCGGCCTGGTAGCAGAGCAGGTCATTCATGCCATAGGCGGCAAGTTGGCCGATGATTGCGGTCCGGTGCGGGGCGATGCGTTCCTGGGCCGTGCTGGCCAAGCGGGTAAGGGGGAGATCGTCAGGAGAAAACGTCGGTGGGGCTACACCCCATTCGCCGGCGATCGCTTCGGCCAGGGGTAAAAACGGCACTGTGAGCGGCTGGCCGCTGGGCAGTTTGACCGGGCGGCCGTCGAGTTCGACGCCATGGCCATCGCTCGCGGCGACGATTTGCGCCGTTTTCCAGAAACGTTTCATTGGCCGAGCAGCGAATTCAGGAGGTTTTTAGGAGCATTGGCACTCGCTGCAACAGGGGTTGCGGCGCTGGGATTGGCCAGAGGCGATGCCGCTGGGCCAGGCTGGCCAAGCCGCGCTACGGCAAGGGTGGCGGGGCAGATATCCGGGCGTTGTGGCGCGTTTGTTGGCGGTATTGGCGGCGGCGTTGCGGCGATGGGCTCCGGGGTGGCTGTGAATGTGGGTTGGGCGAAACTGCCGCCGAGCTGCACCGGCGCGCCGTTGGTGGGCTGAAATGTCAGATCATAATTTTCCTGGCCGAGATCCAGGCTGCCAGATCCCTGCAATGTCAAGGCGGTGGAGTCCAGGCCGAGTGTTTGGAGGCTTGCCACACCCTGTTTTGCCGTGATGAGCAGGCCGAAGCAGCGTATGGCGGCGGGCGCGTTGGCAGAGGGGGGCAGGCCGGCAGCCTGCTCGACCGGGCCGAAGGCGCGGTCGAGTAGGCTGGTGTCGGCCACATCGTTGACCGAGGCCAGGGCGAGCTGGCCGTTGAGGTTTGCCGCGATGGCATGAAGCGTGTTGCCCGTGCTGGCGGCCGTGAGCTGGAGCTGCAGATTGCCTTCCGCCGTACCGGTTAGATTGAGGGATTTCAGTAGCGGACCAAGCGCCAGCGCGGGTGCCTTGATCGATAAGGTTTCGGCGGCTGGTGAAGTGGATGCGTCCAGGCTGGCACTGGCGGAGATGTTGCCGCCGGGGATTTCGCCGGTGAATGGGTCAATGGTGAGTTTGCCCCCGGCAAGGGTGGCGTTGGTCTGGAGCGCCGTATAGGCGGCGCCATTCCATGTGACGTTATCGGCCGAGAGTTGGATATCGGCATTGCCCCAAGAAACGAAGCCAAACGGCAGTGTTGTGTCGGGGATGATGGTTGTGGCTGCCGGGCCCAGTGCGGCGGGGGGCGTGAGCAGTGTGGTTGGCGCGGCGGCGGCTGGTGCGGGGAAGGCCGCAAGCAGCGCGTCGATATTGGCCTGGGTGAAGTTGAGGGCCAGCTGCAATTTGGGCTGCGGCGTAATGGTCAATGTGGCGTCACCACCGAACGCGGCATTGTCCATGGTAACGGTCAGATCATCCAGTCCTGCGGCGTTGTACAGGCCCTCACCGCCGGGATCGATCAGGCTTGTTTGTATCGCGATATGCTTCCAGGCGGGCAGCGAATAGCCCGCTGCCGCGGAGAGGGCCGAAAGATCGGGGATGCTGGCTGTCAGCGCCAAAGCCGTGCCGGACAATGTCTGTGGCGTGGTGATTGCCCCTGTCAGCATGGCATTGGCGGTGCCAAGCTGCGCGGTGATTGAAATGGGGAAATTGCCGGAGACATTCGTGCCCGCCGGCAGCCAGACGGGATTGAGCAGGTTTTGCACGGCGCCGAACTGGCCCTGCAGGCTGAAATCGCCGCTGCCGGATGTGCCGTTTGCCGCGATGGTAAGGGGCTGGTTAAGGGCTGCCATGCTGGCGGTCAGCCCGGCAAGTGTGAGGCCAGGACGGAAGGCCGATAGATCAGATTTTCCAGCCGTGATGCTCAGTTCGTTTATGGCGGGCAGTGCCGCGTTGCGGTCCAGGACGTGCATCGTGGCCGCGATATCCTGAATGGGGGGCAGAGGCTGATTGCCAGTTACTGGCGCGGGCAGGGCTTGCCCTAATGTGTCCAGAGATGGAATTTTAAGGCTGACCGTCAGGTCGTAGCCCCTGGCATCGCGCGGGTGCTTGACCGTGCCGGCGATGTTCAGTCTCGCACCTGCCATCGTAAAATCGAGGTCGAGCGGCCAGGGGCCGGTGCCTATCCCTGAGAAACGTTCGATCGGGCCGACGATGCCGGCGACGTTGAACGGCGTCGCACCGATTTCGGCCTGGGCTGTGAGATGCAACGGGGCGGAAAGCGAGGTGGCGGTGCCCGTGAGCCTGGTGAAATGCACAGCACCACTGTTCGCGCCGTTGTTTGTTTTGATGGTCAGGAGCCCGTCATCGATTTCGACGGCCTCCAGGGCAATTTTAAAACGGGAGTCCAGGAATGGCATGGCCCCGGCTGCGGGGTGCGGCGGGGCGCTTGAAAAATCCCAGTCGGCCTGGCCGTTTGGCAGCCGTTCCAGGGTTAGATGCGGCGCGACCAGGACCAGTTTCAAAATATCCACCCGGTGCGAGAAGAGCGGCAGCATGGCGATTTCGGCGCGCATTCTGCCGAGCGTGAGCACGGCATGGTCGGGGAAGCCGGGCGGGTTGGCGATGGTGATGCCGCTGGCCTGAATGGCCGGGGTGAGGGACCAGCGGATTTCGACCGGGCCGCTGAGCGTCACCTGCCGTCCGGTTGCCTGTTCCAGGGCCGTGACCAATGACGGGGCGTAGCGATTGGGGTTGAAGCTGTGCAGGACGAAAGCAGTTCCCAGCAATACGATGAGCAGCGGGACCGCGATGAGCGCCGCTACGCGCCATAATAAGAATCTGTGGAGAGGCTGCGGCGTCCGGGAATTGTCTCGTGGCTTGCTCATGAGGCTGCCAAATAATCGCTTTTGCCCAGATATACGAGGGTCAAGCTTGTTAAGTCCGGAAAGTCGCGCTAGACGGCGCGGCTTGGGGTTGAGACTAAAGCGGGCGTGGTGAAACTGGTAGACACGCCAGATTTAGGTTCTGGTGGCGAAAGTCATGGGGGTTCAAGTCCCTCCGCCCGCACCAGTCTTGTTTATGTTATTGATTTTTGAGGATAATTACGTCCATGCAGGTTACCGAAACGCTCTCCGACGGCTTGAAGCGAGGCTTCACGGTCGTGGTTCCCCAACCCGAGCTGGCCGCTAAGCGTGAGAAGCGTTTGGCTGAGCTGAGCAAGACCATGCAAATGCCTGGCTTCCGCCCAGGTAAAGTGCCGATGTCCATGGTCAACAAGCGCTATGGCGAAGCTGTGGCCGCGGAAGTTTTGGAAGCGGCGGTGAATGATGCCTCCGACCGCCTGCTCTCCGAGCGCAGCCTGCGCCCGGCCATGCAGCCGAAGCTGGAGATCACCAAACCCGGTCAGGACACCGATCTGGAATTCACCGTGGAGATGGAAGTGCTCCCCGATGTGGCGCTGCCGGATGTATCCGACATCACGCTGAGCAAGCCGGTGGCGATTGTGAGCGATGAGGCCGTGGCCAAGTCGCTGAACAACCTTGCCGAGCAGCGCAAAGCGTTCAAACCGGTTGAAGAAGCCCGTCCTGCCGTTGCCGGCGAACAGCTGAAGGTGGATTTTGTTGGCCGGGTGGATGGTGTGCCGTTTGATGGCGGCACGGCCTCTGATGTGGACGTTATCGTCGCCGGCCCGGGCTTTATCCCGGGCTTCACGGAACAGCTGGAAGGCGTTTCCGTCGGCGAGACCCGCACGATCCAGGTGACCTTCCCCGAGGATTACGGCGCGAAGGAGCTGGCTGGTAAGCAGGCGGAATTCGAGATCACGGCGAAGGCGCTGGCGGTTGCCGAGGTTCCGGCCATCGATGAAGAGCTGGCGAAGGCCATGGGGCTGGAGACGGTTGAGGAGCTCAAGGCGAAGGTGACCGAGCAGATCACCCGCGAATTCGAGCAGTTGAGCCGGGTGAAGTTGAAGCGCGGCCTGTTGGATGTGCTGGCTGAGCGCGCCCAGTTTGCCGCCCCTGTGTCACTGGTCGATGCGGAGTTTGGCGAAATCTGGCGCCAGGTTGAGGCCGCCAAGGCCGCCGGCGAGGAAGACCCTGAGGATGCCGCCAAGGAAGAGGCTGTGTTGCGCGCCGATTATCAGGCGATTGCGGACCGCCGCGTGCGTCTGGGCCTGCTGGTTGCCGAGATCGGCCGCGCCAATGACGTTCAGGTTACCGACCAGGAACTGCAGCGGGCGATGTTCAACGAAGCCATGCGTTATGGGCAGCAGGCTATGCAGGTTGTGGAGTTCTTCCGCAAAAACCCGCAGCAGCTGGAACGCTTCCGCGGGCCGATTTTTGAGGACAAGGTTGTTGATCTCCTGCTCGGCCAGGTCAAGCAGGAAGAAGTGACCGTGACCCCGGAAGAGCTGGCGGCTGATTCCGAATCTTAATGCGGCACTAGACGCGGCCGTATGATCCTCTAACTTGACTGAGTGACGTCCTATCCCGCTCACATCGCGGCCGAAAAATTGGCGCGATGTGATGCCGGGGCGGGCGGTTATAAATATGGGGATATTGAGACGATGTGGGACCGTGATCCAGTCGAAATTTACAATAACAACCTTGTACCGATGGTTGTTGAACAGACGGCGCGCGGTGAGCGCTCCTATGATATCTACTCCCGGCTGCTGAAAGAGCGGATCATTTTTCTGACAGGTCAGGTTTATGATCAGGTCAGCGCGTTGATTTGCGCACAGCTGCTGTTTCTCGAGAGCGAGAATCCGAACAAGGAAATTTCGTTTTATATCAACAGTCCAGGTGGCGTCGTGTCATCCGGTCTCGCGATCTATGACACCATGCAATATATCCGCTCGCCGGTGAGCACTGTGTGCATCGGGCAAGCGGCCTCGATGGGCAGCCTGCTGCTGTGTGCCGGCGAAAAGGGCAAGCGTTTTGCGCTGCCGAACGCGCGGGTCATGGTGCACCAGCCGTCCGGTGGCGCCCAGGGTCAGGCGACCGATATTGAGATCCAGGCGCGGGAAATTTTGAACCTTCGCAAGCGGTTGAACCAGATTTATGTGGATCATACCGGGCAGCCGCTTGAGGCGATCGAAGCCAAATTGGAGCGCGACAGCTATCTGTCCGCCCAGGAGGCCAAGGAGTTCGGCCTGATCGATGAAGTGGTGAAGAATCAGCCGGCCCTGGCGGCTGAAGGCAAGACCGAGACGCCGGGGCCCAGCGAAGCTTCCTGACGCCTTTCTGTCTTGCTGATACAATAAAGCCGCCCTGAATCTGACGATTCGGGGCGGTTTCTCGTCAGTTTTCCGTGTGTTAATCTCGTGTTTTTTGGCTTTCCCCGGCGCGCGGGAGGATAAGAATATGAAAAACAAGAGATTTTTCCACGCCCGCGCGGTGCTTGTGCGGCCGTGCAGGGCGGATTAGTGTTCTCTCTTATACTGTGCGCTGTGGAGTGGTTATGACAGGCGGCAAATCTAGCGACACGAAGAACACGCTATATTGTTCTTTCTGCGGTAAATCGCAGCACGAGGTCCGTAAGTTAATTGCGGGTCCGACGGTGTTCATTTGTGATGAATGTGTCGAACTCTGCATGGACATCATTCGGGAAGAGCATAAGACGCATCTGGTGAAATCACGCGATGGCGTGCCGACGCCGCGCGAGATATGCAAAGTGCTGGATGATTACGTGATCGGCCAGGGCCATGCCAAGCGTGTACTCAGCGTGGCCGTACATAATCACTATAAGCGCCTATCGCACGCGACCAAGAATAACGACATCGAGATTGCGAAGTCGAACATCATGCTGATTGGGCCGACCGGTTCCGGCAAGACGTTGCTGGCCCAGACGCTGGCGCGGATTCTGGACGTGCCGTTCACCATGGCTGATGCGACGACGCTGACCGAGGCCGGCTATGTTGGCGAGGATGTCGAAAACATCATCCTCAAGCTGCTGCAGGCGGCGGATTACAATGTCGAGCGGGCGCAGCGCGGCATCGTGTATATCGACGAGGTCGATAAAATCAGCCGCAAATCCGATAATCCGTCCATCACGCGTGATGTCAGCGGTGAGGGTGTGCAGCAGGCGTTGCTGAAGATTATGGAAGGCACGGTTGCTTCTGTGCCGCCCCAGGGCGGGCGCAAGCATCCGCAGCAGGAGTTCCTGCAGGTCGATACCACCAATATTCTGTTCATTTGCGGCGGTGCGTTTGCCGGGTTGGAGCGGATTATTGCGATGCGTGGCAAGGGGGCCGGTATTGGTTTCGGCGCCGATGTGCGTAGCCAGGACGAACGCCGTACAGGCTTGATTTTGCGTGAGGTTGAGCCGGAGGATTTGCTTAAATTCGGCTTGATCCCTGAGTTTATCGGGCGTTTGCCGGTTGTGGCGACATTGGATGATCTTGATGAAAACGTCCTCATTGAGATTTTGACCAAGCCGAAGAACGCGCTGGTGAAGCAATATGCCCGCTTGTTTGAGATGGAAGGTGTTAAGCTTTCCTTCACGGATGAGGCACTGAAAGTGGTGGCTGCACGTGCGATCAAACGTAAGACCGGTGCGCGCGGCCTGCGTTCGATCATGGAGTCGATTCTCTTGAGCACCATGTTCGATCTGCCGGGGCTGGATGGCGTTGCGGAAGTGGTGATCAGCGGTGAAGTGGCCGAAGGCCGGGCTGAGCCGCTCTACCTGTATTCCGAAAAACGTGCGGAGACCGCGTCCTGAGTGGGCAAGCGCCGTGCTCTGGGCGGGGCTTGTGCGGGTATATTGTCGTGCCGATATGTCATGTGTGGCCGGATGTCCGGCACCTTGGGCTGTGCCTTTTTGGGCAGCCGATGAGACTAGAGGGATATTGTGATGTCAGATATTAAGAAATCTGCTGTTGATGGTGAAGCGGTGGCGGTTCTGCCGCTGCGGGATATTGTGGTGTTTCCGCATATGATCGTGCCGCTCTTCGTTGGGCGCGAAAAATCCGTGCGGGCGCTGGAAAGCGTGATGAAAGAGGATAAGCAGATCCTCCTGGTGGCGCAGAAGAACGCGGCGCAGGACGATCCGGCTGCCGGTGATATTTATTCGGTTGGCACGATTTCAACGATTCTGCAGCTGCTGAAGCTGCCGGATGGTACTGTGAAAGTGCTCGTTGAGGGGCTGCGCCGCGCGAAAATCAGCAGTTTCAAGGAGACTGAGGATTTCTTCGAAGTGATTGCCACGCCGATCGAGGATCGGGCCGATGAAGGCAAAGAGGTTGAAGCTCTGGGGCGCACTGTGGTGGCCCAGTTTGAGCAGTACATCAAACTCAACAAGAAAATCGCGCCGGAAGTTTTGGTCTCGGTCAATCAGATCGAGTCGCCCTCGAAGCTTGCGGATACGGTTGCCAGCCATCTGGGCCTGAAGATTTCCGAACGCCAGGAGTTGCTGGAGTTGGACAGCACGGCCGAGCGGCTGGAGCGCGTGTTCAACCATATGGAAGCCGAGATCGGCGTGTTGCAGGTTGAGAAGAAGATCCGTAACCGCGTGAAGCGGCAGATGGAGAAGACCCAGCGCGAATATTATCTGAACGAGCAGCTGAAGGCGATTCAGAAGGAGCTTGGCGAGGGCGAGGACGGCAAGGACGAGACCGCCGAGCTGGAAGCCAAAATCAAGGCCACCAAGCTCTCCAAGGAAGCGATGGAAAAGGCGCTGGGGGAGCTGAAGAAGCTGCGCAGCATGAGCCCGATGAGCGCGGAAGCGACGGTGGTGCGCAACTATCTCGACTGGATTGTTGGGATTCCTTGGAAGAAGCGCAGCAAGATCAAAAATGATGTGATCGAGGCGGAGAAGGTGCTCGATTCGGATCATTATGGTTTGGATAAGATCAAGGAGCGGATTGTCGAATATTTGGCGGTCCAGGCGCGCAGCCCGAAACTGCGCGGTGCGATTCTGTGCCTGGTTGGGCCACCTGGTGTTGGTAAGACCTCGCTGGGTAAGTCCATCGCCAAGGCTACGGGGCGTACTTACGTGCGGATGTCGCTCGGCGGTGTGCGGGATGAGGCCGAAATCCGTGGTCATCGCCGGACCTATATCGGCTCCATGCCTGGAAAAATCATTCAGGGGATGAAGAAGGCGAAGACTTCAAATCCGCTGTTCCTGCTTGATGAGATCGACAAGCTCGGGGCCGATTGGCGTGGCGATCCGGCCTCTGCTTTGCTGGAGGTTCTGGATCCGGAGCAGAACAGCACGTTCGCCGATCATTATCTGGAGGTTGATTACGACCTGTCAGATGTGATGTTCGTGACGACAGCGAACAGCCTGCGCATGCCGCAGCCGTTGCTTGACCGTATGGAGATCATTCGTCTCCCGGGTTATACCGAGGATGAAAAGGTTGAGATCGCCAAGCGCCATCTCGTGCCCAAGCAGGAAGAAGCGCATGGGTTGAAGAAGGACGAGTTCTCGGTTTCCGACGATGCGTTGCATGAGTTGGTGCGCACCTACACGCGTGAAGCCGGTGTGCGTAATTTGGAGCGTGAAATCGCGACGCTTGCGCGCAAATCCGTGAAGGAGATCGTGACCTCCAAAACCAAGAAGGTCGTTATCACCAAGAAAAATCTTGAGAAATTTTCCGGTGTGTCGAAATTCCGCTTTGGTGAGACCGAGGCCGAGGACATGGTTGGTGTCGTCACCGGCCTGGCTTGGACCGAGGTTGGGGGCGAAATTCTGACGATTGAGAGCGTGCTGCTGCCTGGTAAGGGTAATATTAAAAACACCGGCAAGCTGGGCGATGTGATGCAGGAGAGTGTGCAGGCGGCGTACTCTTACATCCGCTCCCGTGCGGCTCAGTTTGGCATCAAGCCGACGTATTTCGAAAAGCGGGATATCCATGTGCACGTGCCGGAGGGGGCGACTCCGAAGGATGGGCCTTCCGCCGGTATCGCCATGGCAACCGCGATTGTCAGCGCGATTACAGCCATTCCCGTGCGCAGGGATGTGGCCATGACGGGTGAGATTACCTTGCGTGGCCGGGTACTGCCGATCGGCGGTTTGAAGGAAAAATTGCTGGCAGCGTTGCGGGCCGGGATTACCACCGTTTTCATTCCGAAGGATAATGAAAAGGATTTGGCGGAGATTCCAGCAAACGTTAAAAAGGGCATCACGATCATCCCGGTTTCGCATGTTGATGAGGTGATTGCGCAGGCGCTAGTACGCAAGCCGGAGCCGATTGACTGGGACGAGGCGTTGAACGACATAGCGAAGCCGGCCGAAGAGGTGGCAGCTGCATCGCTGCCGCATTAGGGCTGGTTTGACGGGTGGCGCGGATATTCGCTATCTAGGCGAGCGCCACCTCTTGGCTCATCCGCAATTTCTGCGGGATATTTTACGAAACATAGAACAGGGAGTTTACCCGTGAATAAAAATGACTTGATCGCCGCCGTTGCCGAGGGTGCTGAGCTTTCCAAAGCCAAGGCCACGGAAGTTGTGGATGCTGTGTTTACGGCGATTGAAGGCGCGCTGAAGCAGAAAGAAGAAGTTCGCCTGGTTGGCTTCGGTACGTTCGCCACTGCCGAGCGTGATGCTTCCAAGGGCCGCAATCCGCGTACCGGCGAAGAGATCGACATTCCGGCGTCCACCTCTGTTCGCTTCAAGCCGGGCAAGACGCTGAAAGATGCGGTTAATTGATCAATTAACTGATTAATGCGGGGTGGCCTTGTGCCGCCCGAATTTTGGGCGGTTAGCTCAGCGGTAGAGCGTCTCGTTTACACCGAGAGGGCCGGCGGTTCAAACCCGTCACCGCCCATACTTCAATCACGTAAATTTTCTTTCGGCGGCCAGATTTTAGAGAGTGTAACGCGCTTGACGCTGAACGCGCAGCCCATTACACGGCCGCTTACTGAATGCGGGTGTAGCTCAGTTGGTTAGAGCGCCGGCCTGTCACGCCGGAGGTCGCGGGTTCGAGCCCCGTCACTCGCGCCAGTAAGGTGCGGTTAAACTCCCCTCGTGGATATGACTTGACCAACGTGTGCTGCGGTGCGACACGGCTTTAGGTGTTTGTATGGGCTGGCTTGGTCCGGCCCGCACGGTTAAGGAGACGAGCAAGTGCAGCCGGTCCTTTCGCAGTATTTTCCAATTCTTGTCTTTGTCGCTATTGCTGCTCTGTTGGGGCTGGCCTTTGTATTTGGGTCCCTCTTTGCGGCCAAACAAAAGCCCTATGCGGCAAAACTTTCTGCCTATGAATGCGGGTTCGATGCGTTTGGCGATGCACGCCGCCGCTTCGATGTACGCTTCTACCTGGTGGCGATTCTTTTTATTATTTTCGACGTTGAAGTTGCTTTTCTGTTCCCCTGGGCAGTCAGCCTCTCCCGGATAGGCTTGCTGGGGTTTTTCTCCATGCTGGGCTTTCTCGGGGTGTTAACGGTGGGCTTTGTATACGAGTGGAACAAGGGCGCGCTGGATTGGGAGTAGCCGCATGAGCATTGCCACGGATGATGCGCAGATTGCTTGGAACCAGGGCTATTTGGCGCCTGGCACGGCTCAGGATGCCGTGATCAAAGGCATTACGGGCGAGATTGCCGGCAAAGGCTTTGTCATCGCAAATCTCGACAAGGTGGTGAACTGGGCCCGCACTGGCAGTCTCTGGCCCATGACCTTTGGTCTTGCATGCTGCGCGGTGGAGATGATCCACGCCTATATGCCGCGCTACGATCTCGACCGATTTGGGATCATCCCTCGGGCCAGCCCGCGCCAGAGCGATGTGATGATTGTAGCGGGGACGTTGACCAACAAAATGGCGCCCGCTTTGCGCAAGGTTTACGACCAGATGCCTGAGCCGCGCTGGGTGATCTCCATGGGCTCTTGCGCGAATGGGGGCGGGTACTACCACTACTCCTACTCCGTGGTGCGCGGCTGCGACCGTATCGTGCCCGTGGACATATATGTGCCGGGCTGCCCGCCGACGGCGGAAGCGCTGGTTTACGGGATTATGCAGTTGCAGAAAAAAATTCGGCGGACAGGGACTGTATTGCGTGGCTGATGAGAGTGTGACCCAAGATCTGGAGCTTGAGGCCGTCGCGGCACTGCCAGGGGTGACCGCGGCCCGGCGTGAGCAGGACGAGCTGGTGGTTGAGGTTGCGCGCGATGTGGCCTGCACCTTGTTAACCCAGTTGCGGGATGAGCTTGCCTTTACCCAGGTGATGGATATTTGCGGCGTTGATTATCCGCAGCGCCAGCCGCGCTTTGATGTTGTGTACAATCTCCTGTCCGTCACGCGTAATCGGCGGCTGCGGGTTATCGTGCGGACGGATGAGGCCACGCCGGTGCAGTCTGTATCCGGTGTGTGGCCCTGCGCCACATGGTGGGAGCGCGAAGTCTGGGATCTGTTTGGCATAAGCTTCGAGGGGCTGGCCGATCATCGCCGGATTTTGACCGATTATAATTTTGAGGGTTATCCGCTGCGCAAGGATTTTCCGCTGACGGGTTATGTTGAAGTTCATTATGATGATGAGCGGAAAGAGGTTGTCTACGACAAGGTCCGGCTGACCCAGGAGTTTCGTAATTTTGATTTCTTGTCGCCATGGGAAGGAATGACGTCTCTGCCCGGTGATGAGAAAGCGCATGGGGGTGGCAAATGAGCGATGTGGTGGTGCCATCTGCCAAAATTGTGGAGATCGATAACCACACGATCAATTTTGGTCCGCAGCACCCCTCCGCGCATGGTGTGCTCCGCCTGATCCTGGAAATGGATGGCGAGGTGATCGAGCGCGCGGACCCGCATATTGGTCTGCTGCATCGCGGTACCGAGAAGCTGATCGAATATAAGAGCTATTTGCAGGCTGTCCCGTATTTTGACCGGCTCGATTATGTGTCGCCAATGTCCTGCGAACATGCGTTTGCGCTGGCGACCGAGAAGCTATTGGGCATAATTGTGCCGGACCGTGCACAATGGATTCGCGTGTTGTTTGCGGAGCTGACACGGGTGCTGAACCACTTGCTCAGCGTTTCGCATTTCGCATTGGATTGCGGTGCTCTGACGCCGGGTCTGTGGAGCTATGAAGAACGCGAGAAACTGCTGGAATTCTACGAGGCGGCATCTGGCGCGCGGTTCCATTCGAATTATTTCCGCCCCGGTGGTATCGCCAAAGATCTGCCGGCGGGGCTGACAGATAGGATCGCCGCGTGGGCGGAAGAATTTCCGAAGTTCATAGCGAATCTGGAGAGGCTTCTGAACGGCAATCGTATCTGGAAGCAGCGCGTTGTTGATATCGGCGTGATCTCGGCGGAGGATGCGCTGGCATGGGGCTTCTCTGGTCCCAATCTGCGGGCATCGGGCGTGGCGTGGGATCTGCGCCGGTCTCAGCCTTACGATAAATATGCCGAGGTTGAGTTTGATATTGCCCTCGGCAAGCATGGTGATTGCTTCGACCGCTATCTCGTGCGCATGGCTGAGATGCGTGAGAGCGTTAAAATCATCAAGCAATGCCTGGCAAAAATGAAACCTGGGCCGATCAAGGTGCAGGATCGTAAATTCACGCCGCCGACCCGGGCGGAGATGAAGCATTCGATGGAGGCGTTGATCCATCACTTCAAGCTCTATACCGAGGGCTATCATGTGCCGGCCGGGGCGACCTATACAGCGGTTGAAGCGCCGAAGGGCGAGTTTGCCGTCTATCTGATTTCGGACGGCACGAACCGCCCCTACCGTTGCAAAATCCGGGCAACCGGGTTTTCGCATCTGCAGGCGGCGGATAAATTATGCAAGGGGCATATGCTGGCGGATATGGTGGCGATTCTTGGGTCCTTGGACATTGTGTTTGGCGAGATTGACCGGTGAATAATCAGGTGGAACCTCAGCATTTCGAGTTTGATGCGATCGCCGAGGCGGATGTCGCCAAAGAGATTGCTCTATATCCGCCAGGCAAGCAGGCGAGCGCTGTGAAGACCCTGTTGGACATCGCGCAGCGGCAGGTGGGCCGGGAAACCGGATCGGCCTGGGTGCCGCGGGTGGCGATGGATGTGGTGGCGAAACGCCTGGGCGTGGCGCCGATCCGTGTTTATGAAAACGCAACATTTTATACGATGTTCAATGCCAAGCCGATTGGCAAATATCATTTGCAGCTTTGTACGACGACGCCGTGTTGGCTGCGTGGTTCTGATGATATCGTCAGCGCCTGCAAGAAAATCAGCGGCGCCAATTTTGGACAGACGAGCGCTGATGGTCTGTTCACCATGACTGAAGTTGAGTGTCTGGGCGCCTGTGTGAATGCGCCGATCCTGCAGATTAACGATGATTATTATGAAGACCTCAATGCCGAACGTACTGAAGCGCTCCTGAACAAGTTGAAAGGGGGCGAGGCTTTGCCGCCGCCAGGTTCCACCATCGGGCGCCAGGCTTCGGCACCTATTACAAATCAAACCACACTTCTTCCTGCCAACGGTCCGGCGGAGTAACCATGCTGAACGATTTCGACAGGATCTACAAAAATCTCTACGGCCAGATGGATTGGCGGTTGGAGTCTGCGCGTGCGCGGGGCGACTGGGAGGGCACGGCAGAGATTTTGGCTAAAGGCCGTGATGTGATTGTTGAGGAGGTGAAAGCCTCCGGCATGCGCGGCCGTGGTGGCGCGGGCTTCCCCACCGGTCTCAAATGGTCGTTCATGCCCAAGCAGAGCGATGGCCGGCCGAGCTATCTTGTCGTCAACGCGGATGAGAGTGAGCCTGGTACGTGCAAGGATCGCGACATTATCCGGCATGAGCCGCACAAGCTGATCGAGGGTTGTCTGATTGCTGGTTTTGCCATGGGGGCGAATACTGGCTTCATCTATATTCGCGGCGAATATTATAACGAGGCGCAGCGGCTGCAGGCGGCGATTGACGAAGCCTATGCGGCCGGTCTGCTCGGCAAGAATGCTGCTGGTTCCGGCTTTGATTTTGAGCTGGTGCTGCATCGTGGTGCTGGCGCTTACATTTGTGGCGAAGAATCGGCGATGCTGGAAAGCCTGGAAGGCAAGAAGGGTATGCCGCGGATGAAGCCGCCGTTCCCGGCCGCCATGGGGCTCTACGGTTGCCCGACGACAGTGAATAATGTTGAGACCATCGCGGGTGTACCGACGATTCTACGCCGTGGTGCGGCCTGGTTTTCTGCGCTTGGGCGGCCAAAAAATTCCGGGACAAAAATTTTCTGCATCTCGGGGCATGTTAATAATCCTTGCAATGTTGAGGAAGAATTAGGCGTGCCGCTGAAAGACCTGATCGAGAAACATGCCGGTGGCGTGCGTGGCGGCTGGGACAATCTACAGGCCATCATCCCCGGCGGTGCTTCCGCGCCGGTCCTCAACAAGGAGATGTGCGATACTCAGCTGATGGATTTCGATTCATTGGCGGCGGTGAAGAGCATGATGGGCTCGGGCGCCATCATCGTGATGGATAAATCGACCGATGTGGTGAAGGCGATCTGGCGTCTGTCCAAATTCTTCAAACATGAGAGCTGCGGGCAATGCACGCCATGCCGTGAGGGCACGGGTTGGATGATGCGGATGATGGATCGCGTTGTGCAGAATAAAGCGAGCCTGGCCGATATCGGGCTGTTGGAGCAGGTGACGACGCAGGTGGCTGGCCACACGATTTGTGCGTTTGGGGAGGCGGCTTCCTGGCCGATCCAAGGCATGATGCGCGCCTTCCGCCCCATGGTTGAACAGCGTACAATCGATTATCAGCCACCTCCGGCAATACCGCAGGCGGCGGAGTAGGTCATGGCAAAAGTCACTGTTGACGGCATCGAAGTTGAGATTGCCAACGGTTCCACCGTGCTGCAGGCCGCCGAGGCTGCGGGCGTAGAAATCCCGCGTTTCTGCTACCATGAACGCCTCTCGGTTGCCGGCAATTGCCGTATGTGCCTGGTTGAGATCGAGAAGATGCCGCCGCGCCCGCAGGCCTCCTGTGCTTTGCCGGTGTCGGATGGTATGGTGGTGCATACCGATACGGAAATGGTGCGCAAGGCGCGCCGCGGGGTGATGGAGTTTCTGCTCATCAATCATCCGTTGGACTGCCCGATTTGCGACCAGGGCGGCGAATGCGATTTGCAGGATGAGGCTGTGAGCTACGGCCGCGATGATTCGCGTTATGACGAAGGCAAACGCGCCGTGGCGCAGCTCGACTGGGGCCCACTGGTAAAAACGACGATGACGCGCTGCATCCATTGTACGCGCTGTATCCGCTTCTCGACGGAAGTGGCGGGTGTGTCCGAATTGGGCGCGACCGCGCGCGGCGAGTCCATGCAAGTCGGCACTTATATTCAGAAGGCGCTGAGCTCCGAACTCTCGGGCAATATTATTGACCTTTGCCCGGTCGGTGCCCTGACGTCCAAACCGTATGCGTTTACCGCGCGCCCGTGGGAATTGCGCAAGACCGACAGCGTGGATGTGCTGGATGCTGTTGGCACCAATATCCGTGTCGATGCCCGTGGCGCCGAAGTGCTGCGTATTCTCCCGCGTATGAATGATGATGTGAATGAGGAATGGCTGGGCGATAAGTCGCGTTTCGCGGTTGATGGGCTGAAGCGCCGCCGTTTGGATCGGCCTTGGGTTCGCGAGAATGGCAAGTTGCGGGCGGCAAGCTGGGAAGAGGCGTTTGCGGCGATTGCCGGGCGGATGAAGGCGGTGACGCCCGACAGGCTGGGTGCCATTACGGGCGACCAATGCGATGTTGAGAGCATGCTGGCGCTTAAGGAGTTTTTTGCAGCCCTTGGCTCGCAGAATTTGGACTGCCGGCAGGATGGCGCGGTTTTCGATGCCTCGCGCCGCAGCTTCTATTTGTTCAACACGACGATTGCCGGGATTGAAGAGGCGGATGCGCTGCTGATCATCGGCAGCAACCCGCGCCATGAAGCGCCGGTGCTGAATGCGCGTATTCGCAAGCGCTGGCTGGCCGGTGGCTTTGCTGCAGCGTTGATCGGCACGGCGCATGACCTGACCTATCCGGCTGAGCAGATTGGTGTTGGGCCGGATGCGATCACGGCGTTGCTCGACGGCACGCATGCGTTTTCCGCGACGCTTGAGGCTGCCAAGGCACCGATGATCATCCTTGGGGCTGGCGTTCTGGCGCGCCCCGATGGCGCTGCTATCCACGCCGCGGCATGGCAGTTAGCGCTGAAATATAACATGCTGAGTGCTGAGTGGCACGGCTTTAACGTGCTGCACCACGCCGCGGCGCGGACGGGCGCGTTGGACATTGGCTTTCTGCCCGGTGAGGGCGGCAAGGCAACTTCGCAGATGCTGCAAGACGGTGTTGACGTGCTGTGGCTGCAGGGCGCTGATGAGCTCGATGTGGCGGCAATTGGTGCCAAGACCTTTGTAATTTACCAGGGCCATCATGGCGATGCAGGTGCTGCGCGCGCGGATGTGATCCTGCCGGGTTCCGCCTATACGGAAAAAGACGGTACCTATGTGAGCACGGAGGGCCGGGTACAGTCCGGGTTTTTGGCCGTGAAGGCACCTGGTGATGCGCGCGAGGATTGGCGGATTATCCGTGCCCTGAGCGCCTATATGGGGCATGCGCTGCCCTACGACTCACTTCAAGATATGCGCGCGCATCTGGCTGCAACCTATCCGCTGTTTGCGCCTGCAAATGCGTTCCGCCGTTTTGCCGGCACGGATACAGCGGCACCGGCCGGGGACGTTAGCGCGATGAGCGATGCTCCCTTTGTGCCGGTGTTCGAGACTTACTATCAGACGGATGCCGTGAGCCGCGCCAGTCCTACCATGGCGGCCTGCATCGCGGCGCATGCGCCGGTTGTGGCGGAGGCGGCGGAATGAGCGGTTTTTTCCAAACCGATCTCGGGATTGTCATCCTGACCTTGCTGAAGTCGTTGGCGCTGATTGTGCCGCTGCTGATTGGTGTTGCCTATCTGACCCTGTTCGAGCGCAAGGTGATGGGCGCCATGCAGCTGCGCAAGGGGCCGAATATCGTGGGTCCATTCGGGCTTTGGCAACCTTTTGCCGATGCGCTCAAAATGCTGTTCAAAGAGACGATCATCCCGACCGGCTCGGATCGGCTGCTGTTCATGATTGCGCCGATGATCACCTTTGGTCTCGCCGTGGTCGCTTGGGCTGTTATCCCGGTGAGCAATCATTGGGCGATCGCCAATATCAATGTCGGCATTCTCTACCTGTTCGCGATTTCCTCGCTCGGTGTTTACGGTATCATCATCGCCGGCTGGGCGAGCAATTCCAAATATGCCTTTTTGGGCGCGCTGCGCAGTGCGGCGCAGATGGTCTCCTATGAAGTGTCCATGGGCTTCATCATTGTCACGGTTCTGGTCTGCGTCGGCAGCCTGAACCTCAACGATATTGTGATGGCGCAGCGGCATTTCTGGTTCGCCATCCCGCTGTTCCCGCTCTTCGTCATCTTCTTCATCTCAGGGCTTGCGGAAACCAACCGCGCGCCGTTCGATCTGGCGGAAGGTGAGTCGGAAATCGTTGCGGGCTTCTTCGTTGAATACAGCGCCATGTCTTTCGCTCTGTTCTTCCTGGGCGAATACGCGAACATGATCCTGATCAGCGCCATGACGACGACGCTGTTTCTCGGCGGCTGGCTGTCGCCCATCCCGTTTGTGCCGTTCACGATGATCCCCGGCGTGTTCTGGTTTTTGCTTAAAGTCCTGATGTGCCTGTTCGTGTTTGTATGGGTGCGCGCGACTTTGCCCCGCCTGCGCTACGACCAGCTCATGGCGCTGGGTTGGAAAGTATTTTTGCCGATCACCCTGGTCTATCTTGTGGCTGTGGCCGGCGTGATGGAATATTTCGGGTGGCTGCCCAATGCATGAGGTTGCACAATGAATCGTTTGGGCCGGATGGCATGGGGGCTGGTGCTCTGGGAAATTCTCAGCGGCATGGCTTTGACCTTGAAGACGTTCTTCGGGCCAAAGGCTACCATCAATTATCCCTATGAGAAGAACCCGACGGGCCCGCGCTTCAAGGGCGAGCATGCGTTGCGGCGCTACCCGAATGGTGAGGAACGCTGTATCGCGTGCAAACTGTGCGAAGCCGTATGCCCGGCGCAGGCCATAACCATTGAAGCAGAACCCCGTGACGATGGCTCGCGCCGTACGACGCGCTATGACATCGACATGACCAAATGCATCTATTGCGGGCTGTGCGAAGAAGCCTGCCCGGTGGATGCGATTGTGGAGGGGCCAAACTTTGAATTTGCCGCGGAAACGCGCGAAGAACTGCTCTACGACAAGGCCAAGCTGCTGGATAACGGTGACCGGTGGGAGCCGGAGCTGGCCAAGCGGCTGGAACTCGATGCCCCTTACCGGTAAACGCCAGCCATGATCGCCAACCTCGCCTTCTATTTGTTCTCCTTCATCCTGCTGGCCTCAGCGGTGATGGTTGTGACGAGCCGCAACCCCGTGCATGCGGTGCTGTTTCTTATCCTCGCCTTCATCAATGCCGCTGTTCTGTTTCTGCTGGCGGGGGCCGAGTTCCTCGCCTTCATCTTGGCCATTGTTTATGTCGGCGCGGTCGCGGTGCTGTTCCTGTTCGTGGTGATGATGCTGGATGTCGATTTCACGGCCTGGCGCGAAGGGTTTCAGCGTTACGCCCCGATTGGCGCGCTGGTGGCTTTGGTGCTGTTCGTGGAACTGGCCGTGGTTGTCGCGGGCTGGACCATCGCCCCCGGCGCCTCTGCCGCCCGGATGTTTCCCACACCTGATAATGTTACCGACACAGTGGCACTGGGGAGCTTGATTTACACGAGTTACCTGCCGTTGTTCCAGCTCTCGGGCATCATCCTGCTGGTCGCCATGATCGGTGCGATCGTGTTGACGCATCGCGAACGCAAGCGGGCGAAGACGCAAAATCTCGCCATGCAGCATGCGCGCCGGCCTGAGGATACGCTGGTCATGGTGTCGGCCAAGCTTAACGAAGGTATTTTGCCTGAGAAGGAGACGCTGTGATATTGATCCCTTTGTCTCATTATCTGGTTGTGGCCGGGCTGCTGCTGGTCATCGGCATCTTCGGGATATTCATGAACCGCAAGAATATCATCGTGATTCTGATGTCGATCGAGTTGATCCTGCTGGCGGCCAATCTAAACTTTGTGGCGTTTTCGGGCGCCTTGCACGATATGGTCGGCCAGGTGTTCACCATGTTCGTGCTGACTGTGGCCGCTGCTGAATCGGCCATTGGTCTGGCCATTCTTGTCATCTATTTCCGCAATCGTGGCTCGATCGAGGTCGAGGACGTGACGTTGATGAAGGGTTGATATGCTCACGCTGATCGCCGTTTTTGCGCCGCTGCTGGGTGCGATCCTTGCGGGCGTTGTGCGTCCGTTCATCGGCAAGCATCTTGCCGTGGGTGCGAGTATTTTGTTCATGGTGGTCTCGGCCGTGGCGGGCGTGGCCACGCTGACGGCGGGGCTGCGGCATGGTATTGCGCCGCCCGTGCATGTTGGCACATGGGTTGCCGTCGGTAACTTTACGGCTGATTGGTCGCTGCGGCAGGATATGCTGAGTCTGACCATGGTGGCGATGGTGAGCGTGGTGTCCATGCTCATCCATGTCTATTCCGTGGGCTATATGGCGCACGACAAAACCGTGCCGCGCTTCTTTGCCTATATGTCGCTGTTTACCTTCGCCATGTTGATGCTGGTGACGGCCAACAACCTGCTGCAGCTGTTCTTCGGCTGGGAAGGGGTGGGTCTCGTCTCCTATCTGCTAATTGGTTACTGGTACGAGAAGCCCTCGGCCAATGCCGCGGCGATCAAGGCATTCATCGTCAACCGTGTTGGCGATGTTGGCTTTGCTGTCGGTATCGCGCTTACCCATTATGTGTTCGGCACCATCTCTTTTGATGGGATTTTTGGCGCGGCCGCGGCGCATGCGGGTGATGGTTTCCGTCTGTTCGGCACGAATTTCCCGGTGCTGGAAATTGTCTCCATCCTGCTGTTCATCGGTGCCATGGGCAAATCCGCGCAGATTTTTCTGCACACCTGGCTGGCCGATGCGATGGAAGGCCCGACGCCGATTTCCGCCCTCATCCATGCCGCCACCATGGTTGCGGCCGGCGTGTTCATGATCGTGCGCATGTCGCCGGTGATCGACCAGGCGCCGGTGGCGATGCAGTTTATTACCATCATCGGTGCGACCACTGCGCTGTTCGCGGGCACAATCGGCTGCGTGCAGAATGATATCAAGCGCATCATTGCCTACTCCACCTGCTCGCAGCTGGGCTATATGTTCCTGGCGGCTGGTGTCGGCGCGTATCCGGTTGCGATGTTCCATTTGATCGATCATGCCTTCTTCAAGGCGCTGCTGTTCCTGGCGGCGGGTTCTGTTATCCATGCGATGTCCAACGAGCAGGATATTCGCCTGATGGGGGGTATCGCCCGCAAGCTGCCGGTGACATGGCTGATGATGCTGTTTGGTGCGCTGGCGCTCGCCGGTATCTGGCCCTTCGCAGGCTATTACTCGAAGGATGCGATTTTGGACGCCGCCTATGCGGCCCACTCCTCCGTTGGGTATTACGGCTGGGTCTGTGGTGTGCTCACGGCGGCGCTGACGGGGTTCTACATCTTCCGCCTGTTCATTCTCACCTTCCATGGTGAGTCGCGCGCGCCCAAACATGTGCAGGAGCATGTGCATGAAAGCCCGCTGGTGATGTTGCTGCCGCTGGTGGTGCTTGCCTCCGGCGCTCTGGGCAGCGGCATCATGCTGCACACGGATTTCATTGGCACCAATTTTGCCGGCTTCTGGGGGCGCAGCATTCAGGATCCGGTTGGTTCACCGATGCTGACGTTTGGGGCGGATCCATTCTGGGTGGAAGTGGC
This sequence comes from Acidocella sp., assembly GCA_026224875.1. Classification (GTDB taxonomy): domain Bacteria; phylum Pseudomonadota; class Alphaproteobacteria; order Acetobacterales; family Acetobacteraceae; genus Acidocella. Next base: position 20,219 of record JAMFRU010000081.1, on the reverse strand, counting down.
ACCTTTGGCGATGGGTATTCTTGGTATCGCTGTGGCCATCTTGTTCTATGGGCTGGCGCCCGCATTGCCGGCGGCACTTTCGCAGCGCTTTCCCGCCGCGTACCGCTTCCTGCTCAATAAATGGTATTTTGATGAGATATATGATGCGCTGCTGGTTCGCCCGGCGTTGCGTCTGGCCAAATTCGCCTGGCATTTTGGTGATGAGCAAGTGATCGACGGGGTGCCGAACGGGCTTGCCACGCTGACAGCGGATGCTTCGACGCAGACCGTAAAATTGCAGACTGGTTCGATCGCACTTTACGCCTTCGTTATGTTGATCGGCCTGCTTGGCTTCCTCAGCCTCTTTCTCTGGGTGCGATAGACCATGCCGCAAATCGGTTTTCCCATCCTCTCGGTCATTACCTTCCTGCCGCTGCTCGGTGTGTTTCTGCTCGTAACCATGCAAGGCGATGATGCGGCGGTTGCCTCCCGCGCGCGTATCGTCGCACTCGTGACCAGCCTCGTGGTGCTGGCGTTTGGTCTGTATCTTTGGTCTGCGTTTAATCCGGCTTTGCCCGGCTATCAGTTTACCGAGACGGCGCCGTGGCTTGCTGGGCTTGATATCGGCTACCGCATGGGCGTGGACGGTATCAGCCTGTTCCTGATTTTGCTGACCTTGTTCCTCACTCCCATCGCCATACTGGCCAGCGGTTCCATCACGCGGCGTGTGCGCGGGTTCTTCTCGGCATTATTGCTGCTGGAGACGATGACGGTTGGCATGTTCGCCGCCACGGATTTCGTTCTTTTCTATGTTTTCTTCGAAGCCGTGCTGTTGCCGATGTATCTCATCATCGGCGTGTGGGGCGGCGAGAAGCGGATCTATGCGGCGATTAAATTCTTCGTCTTCACGCTTGCCGGCTCGCTGTTCATGCTGCTGGCGCTGGTGTGGATGTGGCGCAATGCCGGCAGCACCGATATGGTGACGCTGACGCACACGCCGATTCCGGCGAATGTACAGATCTGGCTGTTTCTTGCCTTCCTTGCTTCGTTTGGCGTGAAGGCGGCCGTCTGGCCGCTGCATACCTGGCTGCCGGATGCCTATGGCGAAGCGCCTCTGCCCGGGACGATCATGCTGGCGGCGGTGCTGTCCAAAATGGGCGCCTATGGCTTCCTGCGTTTTGCCGTGCCGATGTTGCCCAATGCCGCGGCCGCCGCTGAGCCGTTGATGTTCACCTTGGGAGTGGTGGCAGTCATCTACATTTCCTTCGTGGCGCTTGCGCAGACGGATATGAAGCGTCTGATCGCTTATTCGTCCGTCGCTCATATGGGTATTATCATCATCGGTATTTTCACCTTCACGGTGGAAGGAATTGAAGGCGCGCTATTCCAGATGCTCTCGCATGGCATTGTGATCGCGGGGCTGTTTGTTTGCACCGGTGTGCTGCTGTCGCGCGGGGAGGGGCTGGTTCTGTCCCGGCTTGGCGGGTTGGCTGCACGGATGCCGGCTTTTGCGGCGCTGTTGATGCTGTTCTCACTGGCCAATCTCGGCATGCCTGGCACTTCCGGCTTTATTGGCGAGATATTGGTGATTGTCGGCGCGATGAAAGTGAATTTTTGGGTCTCTCTGCTTGCCGCTACAGGCATGGTGCTGGGGGCTGCCTATATGCTCGTACTGGTGCGCGCCGTGCTGTTTGATAAATTTACGCGCCCGGAGCTGGCCGACTTGCCGGATTTGAAGGTGCGGGAATATGCCATGCTGCTGCCGCTGGCGGCACTTGTGTTGTGGCTGGGTATTTATCCGAGCAATTTCACCCATGTTTTTGATGCGCCGGTTGCAGCACTTGTGCAGGCGCATACAGCCTCTCTTATGTCGCACTCGGCGCTGGCCATGGTGACTGCAAAATGATTTTTTCTCCTCTCCTTCCTGCTTTGTTGCTCGGTATTGGCGGCATGGTGCTGCTACTTGCTGGCGTGTTGACGAAGCGCGATAGTTTTACCTTTTGTAGCCTGGCTGCTGTGGCTTTGCTCATCGTGGCGGCCGTTGCTTCGGCTGTGGCGCCTGATGGCGTGTTGTTCGGTGGGCTGCTGAAGACCACACTTTTCACGCGCTTTGCCGACATCCTTGTCTATCTCGGTGCGGCGATGGCCCTGGTCTTGTCGCTCGACTATAACCGTCGCGAAAATATCGCGCGTTTTGAATATCCAATTCTGGTGCTTTTCGCCGTGCTTGGCATGATCGTAATGATCTCCGCCAACGATCTGATGACGCTGTATATCGGATTTGAGCTGCAATCCTTAGCACTTTATATCACCGCGGCCATTGCACGTGATTCCCTGCGCTCGACCGAGGCCGGGCTGAAATATTTTGTGCTTGGTGCGCTGGCGTCGGGCCTGCTCATCTACGGTATCTCGCTGGTGTACGGCTTCGCCGGCACAACCAATTTTGTCGCTTTGGCAAACATTCTGAGCAGCGGCGCCGGCTATGGCACGGTCATCGGCATCGTGTTCGTACTCGTCGGCCTCGCCTTCAAAATCTCTGCAGCACCCTTCCATATGTGGACCCCGGATGTTTATGAGGGGGCGCCCACGCCGGTGACGGCTTTGTTCGGTACGGCGCCCAAGGCAGCGGCCATGGCGTTGTTTCTCTCGGTCATGCTGGGGCCGTTCGGACATCTGACCGCGCAATGGCAGAGCATTATCGAGATATTATCCGGCATCTCCATGGCGCTCGGTGCGCTTGCCGCCATTGGCCAGACCAATATCAAACGCCTGATGGCATATTCCTCCATCGGCCATATGGGCTATGCTTTGCTCGGCTTGGCGGCGGGAACCGAGGCTGGGCTCCAGGCCACACTGGTCTATCTGGCTTTGTACGTCGTCATGTCCTTCGCCGCTTTTGCCTGCATTATTGCCATGCGGCGCCAGGGGCATGCTGTGGAAAAAATCTCAGACCTGGCTGGTTTGGCCACCCAGCGCCCGGGTATGGCTTTGGCTTTCGCGGTTATCATGTGGGCCATGGCCGGCATCCCGCCGCTCTCCGGGTTTTTCGGCAAGCTCTATGTATTTGCCGCGGCGCTGAATGCGGGGCTGATCCCGCTGGTCGTGATTGGCGTAGTCAGCAGCATTATCGGTGCCTTCTATTACCTGCGCGTCATCAAGGTGATGTATTTCGACAGCGGCACGCCTGATTTTGATGCAACACCTGGCAGCGTCCGTTTCGTCATGTGGGTTGGTACGGCCGCGACGGCTTTATTCGTTTTCCTGCCGGGCCCGCTTATCTCCGTCGCCTATGCCGCCGCCCGGGCTTTGATGGGTTGACCTTCTGGCGGCTCGAAGTTTTCGAGGAGCTGGCATCCACCTCGACCTTGTGCGCCGAGCGGGCGCGCGCCGGGGAGACTGCGGGGCTGGCCGTGTTGGCATTGCGGCAGAGTGCCGGGCGCGGCTCGCGTGGGCGCGCATGGCAGGCGCCGGCAGGCAACCTCAACCTCTCGGTATTGCTACGCCCGCAGCGTCCTGCCGCTGAGGCCGGCATGTTTGCGCTATTGGCCGGTGTTGCCGTTGCGGAGGCACTGGAGACTCTCACGCCTCTGACGGTCACGCTGAAATGGCCCAATGATGTGCTGCTGGACCAGGCCAAGCTTGCGGGCATCCTCATTGACGCCGTACCTTCTGGTACTTGGCTGGATTGGTTGGTGATCGGTATAGGCATCAATCTTCGCGAGGCGCCAAAAATCGAAGGCAGGCGCACCACCGCTCTGGGTGAGCATGGCATTGAACAGAACCCTCACATGATGGCAAATGCCGTACTGGAGCGGCTGGCCCATTGGCAGGATGCATCTGCGGAAGCCATCAGGGAGTCATGGCTATCGCGTGCGCATGTAATCGGCACGAAGATTGAAATCCAGACCGGTGCAAAACTCTTGCAGGGCAGCTTCGCGGGGTTATCGCCTGCCGGTGAATTGCTGTTGCAGAGTGAAAATCGTATCGAGGCGATCAGCACCGGGGAAGTCCTGCTCGGTCCATCATGAGGGACAAAAGCATGCTTTTGGTCATTGACGCCGGTAATACCAATATTGTCTTCGCGGTCCATGACGGCGTGGAGTGGCGCGGCACGTGGCGGTTGGCGACGTCGGCACAGCGCACATCCGATGAATATGGCGTCTGGCTCGAAGCCCTGCTGACACGCGCCGGTATTTCCCCGCATGATGTCGCACGGGCAGTTATAGGCACTGTGGTGCCCGCGGCTCTGTACCATTTACGCCGCCTGTGCCGGGAATGGTTCAGCGCGGAGCCTCTGGTTGCGCGCGCCTCACTGGAATGGGGCTTCCAGATTAAGACTGATAATCCCGACGAGGTGGGCGCCGACCGCCTGCTCAACGCTCTGGCTGCGCACCGGCAATATAAAGGCCCGCTGGTGGTAGTGGATTTCGGCACGGCGACGACATTCGACGTTGTCGACGAGGACGGGTCTTATATCGGCGGCGCCATTTCGCCCGGCATCAATCTTTCGATCGAGGCGCTGCACCAGGCTGCGGCCCGGCTGCCGCGCATCGGCATTAGCCGCCCGCAATCCGTGATTGGCCGGAACACGGTATCGGCGATGCAATCGGGTACCTATTGGGGCTATGTGGGTCTCATTGAAGGTTTGTTGAGCCGCATCGAGGCTGAATTTGGCAAACCGCTGAAAGTGATTGCCACAGGTGGCTTAGCACCCCTATTTGCCGAAGGCATGACAAAATTCCTGGCCATTGATGCGGATTTGACGCTCGATGGCTTGCGCATGCTGTCCGTGCTTAACCCGGCTCCAGTTTTGCCGCGCGATCGTGCGCGGCTTATCGAAAATGAATAAACAAATGTTTCAGGAACTATAATGGCAAAATCCACCGTCAAGACTTTGAATTCGGTGCAGGATGATGCCGGGCAGGGCTTTATCTTCGTGCCGCTGGGCGGCACGGGCGAGATCGGGATGAATTTCAACCTTTATGGTTGCGATGGCGCTTGGCTGGCCGTCGATTGCGGTATCGGCTTTTCCGGCCCGGATATGCCGGAGACGGAGATCCTCCTTCCCGATCCGGCCTTTATCGTTGAGCAGCGCGAGGCGTTGTTGGGAATCGTCGTCACCCATGTGCATGAAGACCATATCGGCGGTATTGCCAGGCTCTGGCCGCAATTGCGCTGTCCTGTGTATGCCACGCCCTTTGCCGCTGCCGTTATCCGCCGTAAGCTGAACGAGGCGGGGCTTCTGCGTGAGGTTAAGATCCACACGATTCAGCCGGGCGGCAGCTTTGTGCTGGGGCCGTTTCAGCTGCGCTATCTGGCGATGACGCATTCAACACCGGAAGCGCAAGCGCTGGCGTTGACGACGCGTTACGGCACCGTGCTGCATACCGGAGATTGGAAATTTGATCCCTCGCCGATCATAGGCGAGCTATCGGATGAAGCCGGGCTGAAGGCTTTGGGCGATGCCGGCGTGCTGGCCATTGTTTCGGATTCGACCAATGCGACGGTTGAAGGGCATTCAGGCTCGGAGCTGGATGTGGCGAAGAGCCTGGAAGCGCTCATTATGGATCTACCCGGCCGTGTCGCGGTAACGTGCTTTGCCAGCAATATCGCGCGCGTTGCTTCCGTCATCGATGCCGGGGTGGCGGCAGGGCGCCATGTTGCGCTCATTGGGCGAAGCCTGGGCAATTATATCGCCGCGGCGCAGGAAGCCGGATATTTGCAGGACGTGCCGGATTTTATTCCTGAAAAATCCATCGGCAGTATTCCGGATGACAATCTGCTGCTGGTGGTCACCGGCAGCCAGGGCGAGCCGCGCGCGGCTTTGGCGCGTATTGCGTCAGATACCCATCCGCATGCCGTGCTAGGGGAGGGCGATACTGTCATCTTCTCGTCGCGCGTGATTCCGGGCAATGAGCGCTCGATCGCCACGGTGCGCGATGGGCTGGCCCGGCGCGGGGTTAATGTTATTACGGATGACGACGAATTTACCCATGTCTCGGGCCATCCGGCACGCGATGAATTGCGCAAATTATATAAACTCGTTCGCCCGCAATATGTCATCCCGACGCATGGGACCTGGCGGCATCTCTCCACCCACGCGGCGCTGGCCGAGGAGGAGGGTATTCCCACCGTGCTGATCGAGAACGGCGACGTGTTGCAGTTCGCGCCAGGCCGGCCGGAAGTCGTCGATACCGTGCCGACAGGGCGGCTGGCGGTGGATGGTGAGCGCATCGTGCCGTTGAAAGGCAGCGTCATGGCCAACAGGCGGCGTATGCTGTTCAACGGTGCCGTGATCGGCAGTTTTGCCATGGATGGTTCCGGTAAACTGCTTGGCGCGCCGAAAATCTCGGCGCCGGGACTGCTGGACGAGGTAGATGCCGTGCTCAGGCAGGAGATAGAGGCGGAGTACAAGGAGGTGCTCTACAAGCTCCGTGGCGAGCTGCGCCGGGACGATTCGGCGTTTATCAATGCGGCAAAAGCGGCTTTGCGTAAAATTATTGGCAGGCATTTTGGCAAGCGTCCGCTGGTCGAGGTTCACGCCATTCAGGTTTGAACAAAAAATAGAACGCCGGAGGTGATCTGTCGGGCTTTTTGATTAAAAATGGCTCAACATGCGCTTTTTTGGCTAAAATATACGCTCATAACTTTTGGTTTTTTCTGGACGAGCATGTTTTGTGCAGTGCATGATAGATGCAGGATGAGGTTTGGTTCTTCATCCTGCCGTGTGACTGGCGTTTCCTCCCTGAACTTGGCCCGCCGCCCGATTAGGGCTGGCGGGCTTCTTTCTATTTGTTTAGGACGGAGCAGCCCATGAGCACGACGATGAGCACAAAGCAGGAATTAACTGACCTGACCATCTGCCGCGCGGTATTTGCGCTGTGGGTTTTCATCTATCATGTTGATCTGTATCTCAATTTTTCGCGTTTTCTGGGGCCCGCCGCGGGTCTGATCCGGCATGGTTATCTTGGCGTGGATGGGTTCTTTATCCTGTCCGGCATGATCCTGACGCGGGTGCATCCGGAGTTGATGGGCAATGCCTGGAAACTCCGCGGGAAAATACCGCCGTTTAAATTGCCTCCTGCCGGCATGATCTTGCGCTTCTGGGGTAAGCGGCTTGCGCGCGTTTACCCGATCCACGTCGCCACTATTGTCATTCTCGGGCTTCTGGTCGGATTGGGGGCGTCGCTTGGCTGGCTCCCGCATGATCCCACCCGGTTCGGTATATCATCACTGATACAGAATCTTTTACTTGTGCAGGGATGGGGGGGCAGCAATCACGGCGCCTGGAATTACCCCTCCTGGTCGGTGAGCACGGAATGGGCGGGCTATCTGGCATTTCCAATCCTATGCTACCTGACCGCTTACTGCGGCGCGCTTGTTTCCCTGCAGGTTTTGGTCACTACTTTTGCCGCAATCGGCTTGGTCTTTGTCCTCAATGGCCATAACCTCAATCTGACTTTTGCCCATGGGCTGTGGCGGTTTTTCCCTGAGTTTGTCGCTGGTATAGCGTCGGCCCGCATCGTGCATACCTGCGCGGATTATGCCGGGGTCCGCCGTGGGTTTTTTAGAGCAGGTCTTGGTATTGGAATACTGGCCGCGGCGTTTGGGTTGGATTTGGCGGTTGTTGTCGGGGTTTGGCTCGTATTGTTTGCGTTTTTAATGCAGGCCGATACGGGGTTGCCGGCGATGCTTGGGCGCCGCCCGGTGCTGGATTGGCTGGGCAGGCGCTCCTATGCATTCTACATGAATTTTGCGATCGCGGAATTGCTGATGAGCCAGTTTTTCCAGCGCACGGGCTGGACGCCGAAAGATCATAGTTTGATTTTCGCCGCTGGTATGTTTGCCATAACTTTGCTGCTGGCGACGGTGCTTTACATGGTCGTGGAAAAGCCTTGCCGGCGTTTGGCAGATCGTTGGCTGGCGCTCCCGGAACCTGCGTCCACGACCAAATAACTCAAAATATTTCCTGAAAAGGTTTAAAATGCGACTGTCTCAAAGCCTGATCCCGACCCTCAAGGAAACACCGTCGGACGCCCAGATTACATCGCACCGGCTGATGCTGAGGGCGGGTATGATCCGGCAGACGGCATCCGGTATCTATGCTTGGCTGCCCACGGGGCATCGTGTGCTGAGCAAGATCGCGCAGATTGTCCGCGAGGAGCAGGATGCCGCCGGGGCTCAGGAAATGCTGATGCCGACCATTCAAAGTGCTGATCTTTGGCGCGAGAGCGGGCGTTACGATGCGTATGGCAAGGAGATGCTGCGCATCACGGACCGGCATGAGCGTGAGCTGCTCTACGGGCCGACAAATGAGGAAATGATCACCGTGCTCGTGCGGGATTCGATCAAAAGCTATCGCGATCTTCCGCAACTCCCCTATCACATCCAGTGGAAATTCCGTGACGAGGTACGCCCGCGCTTTGGTGTGCTGCGTGGCCGCGAATTTCTGATGAAGGATGCTTATAGTTTTGATGTGGATTATGCGGCTGCGCTGATCGTTTATAAAAAAATGATGCTCGCCTATATGCGCACCTTCCAGCGCTTGGGTATCACGGCAATTCCAATGCGGGCGGATACGGGGCAGATCGGTGGCGATCTTTCGCATGAATTCCACGTGCTGGCGCCAACTGGTGAAAGTGGCGTGTTCTACGATGCCGCTTTCGAGACGGGCAACGCTTTGGCCGAAACGGAAATTGAATCATTTTACGAACAGATGACGACGATCTATGCCGCCACTGATGAAAAGCATGACACAGTGCTGTGGGATAAGATTCCGGATGAGCGGCGGCGCGAGGGCAGGGGGATCGAGGTGGGACAGATCTTCTACATCGGCAAGAAATACTCGGAGTCGATGAACTTTGCCATGACCGGTGCGGATGGCCAGAAGTTCTTCCCTGAGATGGGGTGCTACGGCATCGGTATATCCCGCCTCGTTGGTGCTATCATTGAGGCACGGCATGATGATGCCGGCATTATCTGGCCGGATGCCGTGGCGCCCTTCAAGGCCGCCATTTTGAATTTGCGCCAGGGCGATGCGGCAACCGATGGCATTTGTGAAACCCTGCACGCGCGGCTCGGCGCGGATGGGCTTTATGATGACCGTGACGAACGCGCGGGTGCCAAATTCGCGGACGCTGATCTCATGGGGCATCCGTGGCAGATTATCGTGGGGCCGCGTGGTGCCGCAAAAGGGCAGGTGGAGCTGAAGCGCCGTGCTACGGGTGAGCGTTCAGAGCTTTCCGTGCAAGATGCGCTGGCCCAGGTGCTCGGCTGATGTTTAACGCTTTTGAGCGGAAGGTTGCCGCACGTTACTTGCGTGCCCGCCGGGGCGAGCGGTTTGTCTCGGTGATCGCCATTTTCTCGCTCGTCGGCATCGCTCTTGGTGTTGCCACGCTCATCATTGTGATGAGCGTGATGAATGGTTTTCGCCAGGAGTTGCTGTCGCAAATCCTCGGCCTCAATGGCGATATCGGTATCTATGGCGCCAATACGGCATTGACGAATTACGATGACATGACTGCAAAAATCCGCACCATTCCCGGTGTCACGGCCGCTTTCCCGGTGGTGGAGAACCAGGTTCTGTTTTCGAGTACGCAGGGCGGTGCCGCCGGCGGTGTCGCCAGGGGCATTACGCCTGACGGGCTGGCGGCTCTGCCGACGGTCTCGCATCACATCGTCGCCGGGAGCCTGGCCGACATGCAGGGAGATACCAGCATTGCCATCGGCAGCGGTCTGGCCGCCCAGCTTGGTCTCACGGTGGGGCAGGATATTTCCCTGATTATGCCGCAAGGCAAGGCGACCATTATCGGCACGATCCCCAGCATCGAAAGTTTCAAAGTCGTTGCTATTTTTCAGACGGGGATGCAGATTTACGATTCGGGTTATGTTTTCCTACCCTTGGAGGCGGCACAAACCCTGTTTCAAAAGCCTGGTGCCGCGACGCAGATAGAGGTTTTCGTCAAAGATCCTGACAATGACGGCGTCATCAGGCAAAAGATTGCAGATGATTTTCAAAACACCCCGCTGAATATTGGGGATTGGCGCCATGCCAATGATGCGCTGTTTGCCGCAGTCGTGGTCGAGGGCAATGTCATGTTCCTCATCCTCACCCTCATCATTGTCGTGGCAGCGTTCAACGTCATCTCATCTTTGATCATGATGGTGAAGGATAAGGCCAAGGACATCGCCATTCTGCGCACCATGGGGGCGAGTTCCGGCGCAGTCATGCGCATCTTTTTAATGTGCGGCGCTTCGATCGGTGTGCTGGGCACGCTGATCGGCTTTGGCCTTGGTGTCGTGTTCTGCGCCTATATCGAGCAGATACGGCAATTTGTGCAGATCATCACCGGCACTAAATTATTCGATCCCACCGTCTATTATCTTGAATCCTTGCCGGCCAAACTCGATTGGCATCAGGTGCTGGAGGTTATTCTCATGTCTTTTGCGCTTTCACTCTTCGCGACGATCTATCCAAGTTGGCGTGCGGCGAATATCGATCCGATCGAGACCCTGCGCAGTGAGTGAGTTTCTGCTGCAGATGCGGGATATCCAGCGCATCTATAAAACCGGTGTTGAAACACTGACCATTCTGGACGGTGCTGCGTTGGACATGCGGCGTGGCGAAATCGTGGCGCTGGTGGCACCGTCGGGGGCGGGCAAATCCACATTGCTGCATCTCGCGGGTTTGCTAGAAAAACCTGATGCCGGGACGATACTTATCGATGATGAGGATGCCGGCGCGTTGCCTGATGCTGCGCGTACCAATATCCGGCTGCGCAAGGTCGGGTTCGTTTATCAGTTTCATCACCTGCTGGCCGAATTCACCGCACTTGAAAACATTACTTTGCCGCAAATGATTGCCGGCCGGGCACAGGCAGAGGCGAACCGCCGCTCCATGGATCTGCTGGAAAAATTCGGGCTGGCCGCGCGCGCCGGGCATTTGCCTGGCAAGCTCTCAGGCGGCGAGAAACAGCGTGTGGCGATTGCGCGTGCTCTGGCAAATAACCCGGCCTTGCTGCTGGCGGATGAACCAACCGGCAATCTGGACGTCGCGACGGCGAATACTGTGTTCGAGGAGCTGCTGCGCGTCGTGCGGTCAGAAAATGTGGCGGCGCTGATTGCCACGCATAATCCTGAGCTGGCGGCCCGCATGGACCGCCAGCTCAGCCTGCGGGGCGGCGTGCTGGTTTAGGGCTCGATATATTTTTTGGCGATATCCAGCCCTGCCGTGCGCAATGCGGCGGCGGCACCCGGATGAAAACATATTCCTGCATCGGTGATGGATTTTATATCCGGCACTGACGATGCCGCGGGAACGATCGTGGCCAGTCCTGCGCGGTTGCGCAAAGCTGCCATTGTGATGGCCTGTGCGAGCGTGTCAGAGATGTCCGCGCCGCTGATGGCGATGTTGGGTGTGCCGACGCTGGCCACGGCAATGCTCTGCCCCGGAAACACGCCGGCATCCAGGGTCATGGGTGTCATGCCCGGCAGCGTATTCGTAACCTGCTGTGCTTCCGCCGGGGAAAAACCGATGAGCGATAATTTTCGCCCCAGGGCAATTTGCGCGATGGCCGGCACGGGTGCCGCGGCGATGAAGGCGCAGGCAGCAAGTCTGCCGGCCAGCATGTCCTGAATTTGGCCGATGTAATCACCCGTGACGATGTTGCGCGGAATGACGCCCACATTTTTGAACAGCGCGGGCAGTATCGCGGCACCGCTGCTGCCAAGCGGCCCTACGCCGATATCCTGTGACGTCAAACCTGCCAGCGTCGTAATGCCGGTGTTCCGTGGCGACACGATTTGCAAAATCGATGGAAACATTGGGAAGAGTGCGCGGAAGGAGCTGAAACGCACACCGGCCGTCCAGGAGCCGCTGCCCATCAGTGCCTCATGCGCAATCACGGCTGTTGTCAGGCCGAGCTGGGCGGCGTTCTCATCGATTAGAAGTATGTTTGCCTCGGCACCACCGGAGGCGCGGTAGGCAATGCCTATGCCGGCCTGTTGCTGGATCAAGCGCCCCCAGGCGGGGCCGTAGATCATATAATCCCCGCCGGGGCGGCCGGTGCCCATTACCAAAGCGCTGGGCCAGTCTGTATCGGCCAGTGCCGGCATGGCAGGAAGTGCTAAACCAAAGCCGAGCAATTGCCTGCGGGCGAGTTTCATAACCAGCCTTGCATCATATCAAATGCCGGCAGCGTTCAAGCGCTGCGATCAGAGCCGTCCGTACGCCTGGTTCAAGTGCGGAATGGCCGGCATCGGGCACAATTGTCAGCCGTGCCGTGTTCCATGCTGCTGCCAGGTCGAAAGCCGATTGCGCCGGGCAGATCATGTCGTAGCGACCCTGCACGATCTCTCCTGGAATATGCTGCATGGCATGCATATGCGCGAGCAGGCCGCCCGGCGGCAGAAACAGATCATGCACGAAATAATGCGCCTCGATCCGGGCCAGGCCGACGGCCGAGCGGTCCTGTGCGAACGCCGAAACCGCTTCGAAGCTTGGCATCAACGTGGAGCAGGAGCCCTCATAAATACTCCAGCTGCGCGCTGCCGGGGTGTGGATCTGCGGGTCCGGATCGGTTAGGCGGCGGAAGTAATTGCCGAGCAGATCGTCGCGCTCCGCTTCGGGCAGAAACCCGGAGAAAGCGGCGTAGATATCGGGGAACACACGCTGCAGCCCGTGCAGAAACCACTCAACTTCGGCCGGCCGGCCGAGGAAGATTCCGCGCAACACCGCGCCGATGACACGCTCCGGATGAGCCTGCGCATAGGCGAGTGCCAAGGTAGAGCCCCAGGAGCCGCCGAACAGCAGCATGCGATCGATCCCGAGAAACTGCCGCAGGGCCTCGATGTCCTGGACCAGATGCGGCGTGGTATTGGCCTCTAAGCTGCCGAGCGGCTGGGAGCGTCCGGCCCCGCGCTGGTCGAAAATAATAACGCGCCAGAAATTGGGATCGAAGAAGCGCCGGTGTACCGGCCCGGCGCCCGCACCCGGCCCGCCATGCAGGAACAATACCGGCTTCCCGTTGGGGTTGCCGACCTGCTCCCAATACATCACATGCCCGTCGGTAAGCGGTAGATATCCTGTCTCGAACGGCCCGATTTCAGGAAACAGGTCACCGCGGGGCATGTGTGCTAACCGAGTGCTGCGCGCAACACGGCCGCAACGCGGCTTGCTTGCGCATCTGTCAAATCAGGGTGGATCGGCAAAGCCAGAATTCGTCCGCCGAGGTTCTCGGCAATGGGTAGTGCCGTGCCGTCATGGCAGCCGGCATAGGCGGGCTGCTGGTGCAGAGCGCGCGGGTAATAGATGGCATGGCCGATGGAGGCCGCCTGCAGAGCGTTCTTGGCACGCTCCCGCAAATCAGTGTTCGGGAATAAAATAGCGTAGACAGCCCAGGCGCTCTGGCTGTCTGGCACTCTGGAGGGGACGGTCACGATATCTGCCAACGAAGCATCATAGATTTGCGCTATAGCTTCGCGCCTGGCAATTTCCGCCTCAAAAATATCGAGTTTGGCCAGCAATATCGCCGCTTGCATCGTGTCCAGCCGGCCATTCATGCCGATACGCATCACCTCGTAACGTGTCGTGCCTTCGCCATGCGTACGAAGGGAACGATATAAAGCAGCGCGCTCGGCGGATTCTGTGAATAACGCGCCGCCATCGCCATAGGCGCCCAGCGGTTTTGAGGGGAAGAAGCTGGTGGCGGTGGCATCTGCTGCCCGGCCCAGACGTTGCCCGCCGAGGGCACCGCCAAAACTTTGGGCGCAATCGTCCAAGGTAAACAACCCTTCCCGCGCGGCAATGGTGCACAGCCCGGGCCAATCGGCGGGCTGGCCGAAGAGATCAACGCCGATTACCGCCGCGGGGCGCAAAATGCCGGCCCGCTTCGCCTCGGCGATGCGCGATTCGAGACTGGCCAGATCAATCTGGAATGTATGTGGATCAACATCGACAAACACCGGCGTCGCGCCAAGTAGCAGTGGTACTTCGGCCGTTGCGGTATAAGTGAAAGCCGGCAGGAACACCGCATCGCCGCGGCCGATTCCCTCCGCCATCATGGCGATCTGTAAAGCGTCAGTGCCCGAGCTGACGGTGACGCAATGCGTGGCACCGCAGAAGGCGGCAAGCCTGGCCTCAAGCTCGGCCACTTCCGGACCCAGAATGAATTGCGCATGCGCCAGAACGGCATCTACCCTTTGCCGCAGCTGGGGGCCTAGCCGCGCCTGTTGCGCTTTAAGGTCAAGAAACGGGATAGGCGGAAAGGTCTCGGCATTCATGGCATCGGACCTTACTCTGCTGCCCGGGAAACGGCGAGACCGGTTGAAGGAGAAAATTCAGGAACCAGATGGCTGAGCATCTTCATTGCGGCGTCTTCATCGCCCTCAACGGCCGCTTGGTGCAGTGTCCTGAAGGCCGACCGGACGGCCTGCATATCCACCATCCGGGGGCAGGCCATGAGCAGGCCATTATGCGCCGTCGGCGTGAGGCGTTCGCTGTCATGAAACAGTTCCTCGAAAAGCTTTTCGCCAGGCTGGAGTCCAGTAAAGCGAATCTCGACATCCTTACCCGGACGCAAACCCGCGAGGCGGATCATCTGTCGGGCCAGATCGATGATTTTTACAGGCTCCCCCATTTCCAGAACGAAAATGCCGCCATCGGGGATTGCCTCTCCGCCGATACCAACCTTGGAAGCCTCCAGTATCAGCCCGACGGCCTCTCGAACCGTCATGAAGTAGCGCTCCACATCGGGGTGGGTGACGGTCAGCGGCCCGCCGTGTGACAATTGGCGGCGAAACAGCGGCACCACCGAGCCAGTCGAGCCGAGTACATTGCCAAAGCGTACGGTCACGCAGCGCATGGTGCCGTGCTGGTGCCGGGCTTCAACATCCAAGGCTTGGCAATACATTTCGGCCAGGCGCTTGGAGCCCCCCATTACAGAGCTGGGATTGACCGCCTTGTCCGTGGAGATGAGCACCATCAGCCGTGCGCCGCTGGCGGCGGCGGCGTCAGCAACAATCTGCGTGCCGAGTGCATTGGTTCGAAGACCTTCCAGCCGGTTGGCTTCGACGATCAGCACATGTTTCAACGCCGCGGCATGAAACACCAGCTCTGGCCGGCATTCCTGCATGATCGCCTGAATCCTACCCGCATCCCGGACATCCGCAACGATGATGCGCCGTGACAGCGTAGGTGCCATCTCGGCAATCTCGATATCAATCTGCCAGACCGCGAATTCGCTACTATCCAGCAGCAACAGCTCGGCCGGCGCGAAGCCGGCGAGCTGGCGGGCCAGTTCGTTGCCGATACTGCCGCCGGCCCCCGTCACCATCACACGCTTGCCTGCAACCAGCCGCTCCAGCCCCTCACGATCCAGCTGCACCTGCTGCCGATTCAAAAGGTCCTCGATGACGACCGGCTGCAATTCAACCTTTTGGTCCGCCGGCGCCAGCCGCGTGAGGCTAGGCGCGCGCAGTACGCGGATATCGTGTTGCTCAGCCACTTGCAGTAGGTCGGCCAAGACCTGACCGGTCAAACCTGGTGCTGCGACGATCAGCAGATCGGGCTTCTGCTTCAGTCTGGTCAGCGCTGTTTCGGCATTATCGGCGGCACCGATAATATCCAGCCCATGGATGCGGCGGCCAACATGCTTGCCGGACAAAGCCATGAGCCCCACGACACGGTAGGGTGCGGCCGCCTTGGCATAGGCGGCGAGAAACAACTCAGCCTGATCGCCGTTACCGACAAGAATGGCCGTCTGCGATGTATCGGATACTTCAGCCTTCTGCCGAATGAGGCGGTACACGAGTTTTGGCGCGGTCAGCAGTACGATCAGCACCAGCGCTAAAATCACGGGGAAGGTCGGCGATGGCAAAGCCAATCCGGCACCTACCATGAGCAGGACCAGCATCAATGCGGTCACCACCGCAGCCTTTGCTATGACCGCAAGGTCTTTGAAGGAGATAAAGCGCCAATGCAGCCGCGAGAGGCCGAATGGGATACCAATGAGCCAGATCGCGATTGCGCCGCCCAGCGGCAGGGCCGCCGGCGTGGGCCAGAGCCGCGCCGGGTTGGCCAGGAAAAACCCTAAAACGACCGAAGCTGCCGCCAGAGCGCCGTCGAGCGCAATGTTCAAAGCTATGGTGGCGGCCAGGCGCGTTGCGTTGTCTCGGCTCATAACGCCCCATCTATAAGCGTAAAATCCCGGACAAATCCACCTGAGGGCCGTTGCCGCCTAGCCCAGATAGAATAATCCCTCGACCTCGACCGCGGCATCCAGCGGCAGCGACGCCACGCCGATGGTTGAGCGCGCGTGCCGGCCGACATCGCCAAACACGGCAACGGCAAGGTCTGAGGCGCCATTCATCACCACGGCGTGCTGCGAGAATTCCGGTGTCGCGGCGATGAAACCGCCCAGCCGGATGATTTTGGTGATGCTCGCCAGACCACCAGGAAGGGCGGCTTCTAGCTGTGCCAGCACATTGATCAGGCAGAGCCGTGCGGCATGCTGGCCCTCTTCGAGCGAGACATTCATCCCGAGTTTGCCTGTCACGGCGACCTTGCCGTCAATCGCGGGCAGCTGCCCGCTCACCGTCACCAGATTGCCAGCGATGCTGACAGCCACATAGGTGGCAACCGGCGGCATCGGCACGGGCACGGTAATACCTAGTTCGGCAAGTCTTTGCAGCGGGGTCATATTTAACTCACAAGCTTGAAGGACTTACGGCGTTCGCGTGGTGCCGGGGTGGGCAGGTCAAGCGGCAAAAGCGGTGTACGTTCGGCGGCGCCTTCCCCGATCGTATCAGCGGCTTCGATGATCGCCGGCGCCAGATTGGTCTGGCCAAGATAGTTTACAGCAAGATTCCGGAAAACATAATCCAGCATCGAGGTGGCGGCGGGTACTGCCGGGTCGCCCTCCACGCTGCCGGCCGGGCCGAAGCGGGTGAAGGTGAAGGCCTCGACGTAGTCTTCTAGGTTCACGCCATGCTGCAGCCCGATGCTGACGGCGATCGCGAAAGCATCCATCAGACCGCGGAAGGCAGAGCCCTCTTTATGCAGAGCCACAAAAATCTCGCCGAGTCGGCCATTGGTATACTCGCCAGTGGACAGGAACAACTTATGCCCGCCAACACTCACCTTTTGCGTATAACCGCTGCGCCGCGCCGGCAGCATTGCCCGCGTTACCTTCTGCCGCGCCAGCATCGGCGCTGCCGGGCGCGCCGGCATCTGCGCCACCAGCGGGCTGATTGCGTCATGCATGGCGGCATGCGCGCCCAGCCGGGGCGGCGCAAACAAATCCGCCCCGCCCAGTGATTGCACCAGGGCGGCCTCGGTCGAGAGGCCTTGTGCCGCCAGTTTTTGCCGTGCCCATTGGCTCAGTTGCCCTTCGGGGGTGACCGGCGAGAGGGCTGGGGCGAAATTCAAGGTTTCCGCTCCAAGCAGCGCTTCCAGCGCCGGCTCAGCGGTAAAGCCAAGCAAAGCCTCGTGGCGGCGTGTGCCGGCGGCTGCAGCTGCGCCTTGTGCCGCCAACGTGGCCTCCACTAGGCCCGGGAGGGCAGGGGCGGTGCCTGGCAGTTTTATCACAGTAATAGGGTAACCGGGAGCAGCGGCGCGCGCGACCAAGGTTGCGGAGGCGATATCGGCCTGCGCGCCGAGATACGTGGCGAGCACAACTGTCAGATCCCGCGCTTGCTGCAAGTCGTACACCAAACCCAGCCGTGTCAGGAACAGATGCAGATCCGTAAAACCGATGCTAAGACGGTGCTCGGCTGGAGCCGCCAGGGTCAGCGCGGTAACGGCCAGACGCACCGCATCCCCGAGTCCCGACAGGTCGAAACCGAAGCCCTCATCCAGAAAGGCGCAGAGGTTGAACACGAAGCCGGGGCGCCCGATGGCGCGGTTGCGCCAGATGTTGGCGCTGGGGCTGCCGCGCCGCTGCGCCAGCAATTGATGCAATCCGCTGCTGATATCCGCCTCCAGCCCTGCGGTTCTGCCCCGTGCGGCAATCGGCTCGATCCAGGCTTCCGCGGCGGCGGCGAGATCGATTGTGGATTGATGCGGCAGGATTGTAGCCAGCGCATCGGCGGCCTGCTGGCCCCATGCGGCAGGCAATTTCACGGTCACAGGTGCTGCATCCGGGTCCATTGCCGCGACCATGGTGGTTTGTTTGATGCCATGCCAAGATTTGTCGGTGCGGATATGTCCCATGGCCCGACATTATGCCGAGCCGCGCCTGTGTAAAAGTGCATATTGTGGTTAATTTGCTGTCAGACCACAAAATCCTGTGGATAGCTTTGTTTGCGGCATGAGCGAGACATGAGCGCTGGATGAGATGGACCAATGCCGCAGCTTCTTTTATATTGTATACCATGAGCAAGACCGAAGCTGCCGCCGCACCCGCGAAACGCAAGGCCCTTGGCCTCGGATTATTGATGAGCAACCCGGGCCTTTATCTTCTGACCTTGTTCAAGGGCAAGTTCGTTGGAGGAGATGCCGTGGGCAACCAGTATTACACTCGGCCGGGCAAACTCTACGACCGGCGCTGGGTTGTGTATGCCGGCGCGCCCGAAGCTTCGATGATCGGGCCCGAATGGCATGCCTGGCTGCACCACCTGACGGATGCGCCATTGCCCGATACAGGTGGCAAACCATGGCAACGTCCGCACCGGGCCAATCTTACAGGCACGCCGGCCAGCTATCGCCCGGCCGGGCACGACTATATGGGCGGCAACCGGGCCAAGGCCTCTGCCGATTACCAAGCCTGGGCACCGGACCAAAACTGATGCCACGCCGTTTGCCAGAGCTTCTCACCGGTTTTGCCGTCATCCTGGCGGCCGCGCTGTTTTTGATCTTCGCTTTGCGTGGCGCTGGTCAGATGAATGCCGGCGGCTACCCGCTGCAGGCACAGTTTTCGAGCATCGGCGGGCTCACCGTCGGGGCTGATGTTAAAATCGGTGGTGTCGTGATCGGCCACGTGGCCACTGAACGGCTTGATCCGAACACCTATGCGGCGATCGTCCGGGTTGCGATCAATGATAATATCAAGGTCCCGGACGATAGCAGTGCCTCCGTCA
Organism: Acidocella sp.; assembly: GCA_026224875.1. GTDB lineage: Bacteria > Pseudomonadota > Alphaproteobacteria > Acetobacterales > Acetobacteraceae > Acidocella. The sequence continues at coordinate 1,166 of JAMFRU010000081.1, read as the reverse complement.
CTTCGGACGGTCTGCTGGGCAGCTCCTATCTTGCCGTGGCACCCGGCGGCTCCAACACGATGCTGGCGCCGGGACAAAGTTTTGCCGTGACACAATCGGCGATCAATATTCAGGATCTGCTGGGCAAGTTCATTTTTTCCATGGGTAGCGGGGCGGGTAGCGGGGCGGGTAGTGGTGCTTCCAGCAAGGCAGCGCCGGCATCCGCGCCGGCTGGTGGTGGGGCATCCGGCAATCCCGCGGCATTAAAATAATGCGGCGGGTGGCGTTCGGTGTTTTGCTTTTGCTAGCCGCTGATCCCGCTTGCGCCCAGAATGGCACCCAAAATGGCGGCAGCGAAATCGTTATTCCGCCTGCCCCGCCGTTGACGCCGGAAGTGCCGTCTGCACCCGCGCCCGTACAACCGGTACCGCAGCAACCTCCTCCGGGGCTGGTACAAGCGGTTCCGCCCCCGCCTCCTCCGGCAGGGAACGACGGTTCAACCCCTGCCCCACCCAGCACAAACCCACCTTTGCCCAATATGCCGCCGGCCGGCACCGCGGCACTGCCTCCGCCACCCGATGTGGCGCCGGTACAGGCTGACAGTTGGGCGCCGGGAACGACCGCCACACTTGCCGTGCTCAATGAGGTTGATGGCAGCACTACACAATTGACGCTTCCCGTCGGGGCGCCGGCGCAAACCACCGGTGACTTAAATATCAATGTGCAGGCTTGTATGAGCCGGCCCCCAGGCCAAATACCCGATGCAGCGGTTTTTCTGACCGTGACGCCCGTGCAGCAAGGTGCGGCGCCACTTTATAACGGTTGGATGGTGCGTTCAGCGCCAGGCGCCACCGTGGTTGGCAATGCCGGACAAACATTTCGGGTGGTTGGGTGTTCTTAAGCCGTTGTTGAACCGTCTGGACCTTGTGCCAAAAATGCAACAGCGCCAAATTGTTAGAGCTTGAACCTTATTTCCCCTGTTAAATGCCAAGGTGTACCGCTAAATAGGCTCCAGGTTTATTCTTCCTAAAATTGGAGTCCTGACATGAAGCTGCGCCTAGCACTTGCTGCCGCTACCTGCCTTGTAATGCCGCTTGCGGCCCCTGTTGTGGCGCATGCCCAACCGGTCACCGGCCCCTACGTCAGCCTTTCCGGCGGCACGAGCATCGCCAACCCGATTGGGTTTG
>JAMFRU010000080.1 GCA_026224875.1 Acidocella sp. | reverse complement strand
TGAAGGCGGGGTCTTCGCCGCGCATGGAGAAGGACAGGACCGGGGGGAAGCGGCGCGGGTTGAGGACGGCTCGCGGGACGTCCAGCGGCAAGGAGAGGCAGAAGGCGATGCCTTCGCGCACCTCGGCTGCGGCGGCGCGGCGGCGTGGGGGGGTGATAAGGTTGAGCCGACCGATCTGATCGTCAGGCCCGAAATCGCCCCAGTTGGCGCCTTCGGGGCGTTTGGTCCAGCGCGGGCTGGTCATCTGCTTCGTCTCCCTGCGTTCGGTTGGAGAATAAGGGTATCGGGGCGGCGGCGATAAACCGTGCCGGGCGGTATCGTCGGCACGATGACTAGCCGGGTTTTCTGTGCGCGGCGGAGGCTTGTCCGTAAGCCTCGGCAAAACATGTGGGAGCCAGCATGGCACGTTATCAGTTCATCGTCCTCAGCCAGGCCAAGCCGGGGCGTGAGGAGGAGTTTGTTGCCTGGTATCGCGACCAGCATCTGGTCGATGTGTCCAAGCAGCCCGGCGTGGTGAGTGCGCGGCTGTACCGGACGGATTATCAGAAGGTCTATACGCTCGATGCGCCGCGCTGGGCGCTGCTGACCATCTATGAGCTGGAGAGCGATGATCCGCAGGCGACGGTGGAGCTTATTCGTTCCAAATCCGGCCTGCCGGAGATGCCGGAGACGGATGCGCTGGATAAGACCGGCATGATCATCGTGGTCGGGCATCAGATCGGCGAAGTCGCCTAAGCGGTGCAGCAGCATGTTCTCGTCGCCGGGGCCAGCGGGGTTATCGGCGCCGGTGCGATCGAGCGTTTTTGTGCGCTGGCCGGCTGGCGGGTGACGGGGCTGTCGCGCCGCATGCCGGTGGTCAGCGCGGGCTGTGATTTTCAGCATATGGCGGTTGATCTGGATGATCGCGCGGCCTGTGACGCGGCGGTGGCGAGGCTGCCGCCGGTGACGCATCTGGTTTATGCCGCCGTGGCCGAGGCGCCGGGGCTGGTGGGCGGATGGTTTGATGCGGCGTTGATCGCGCGGAACGGCGAGATGTTCGCCAATCTGCTGGATCCGCTGACGGAGGCGGGGGGCTTGCGGCATGTCAGCCTGCTGCAGGGCACGAAAGCCTATGGCGGGCACCATCATGCGGTGGCTTTGCCGTGCCGTGAGGATTTTGTGCGCGACGAGCATCCGAATTTTTACTGGTTGCATGAAGATCATGTGCGGCTGCGGGCGGCGGAGGCGGGGTTCAGCTTCACGATTTTCCGGCCGCAGGTGCTGCTCGGTGGCGCGGCTGGGGTGGCGATGAACCCGGTAGCCGCCCTTGGCGCCTATGCGGCGCTGACGGCCGAGCTGGGGCTGCCGTTTGCCTTTCCGGGCAAGGGTGAGGCGATGTGGGAGATGGTGGATACGGGGCTGCTGGCCGAGGCGCTGGTTTGGGCCGCTGAAGCGCCCGCGGCGGCGGATCAGATTTTCAACATCACCAATGGCGATGTGCTGGTGCTGGCGCATGACTGGCCGCAGCTGGCCGCGGCATTTGGGCTGGAGAGCGGTGGAGACGCCCCGGCGAGCCTGGCCGGCTTCTTTGCCGAACCGCGCACACAGCGGGCCTGGAGCCGGCTGGCGGCACGCCACGGGCTGCGTGTGCCGACGCTGGCCGGGCTGCTGGGGGAGTCGCATCATTACATGGATTTGCTGCTGGGGCCGCGTATTGCCGCGCGCCCGCTGCCAATGCTGTTGAGCACGATCAAGTTGCGTCAGGCCGGCTTCGGTGAATGCCGTGATTCCTTGACGAGCCTGATGCACTGGATGCACCGCATGGTGGCGCTGAAGCTGCTGCCGCCGATTTGCCATAAGGAGATGAGTTGATGACAGAGACCCCGGTTACTCGCCTGTTTGATGCGATGTCGCGCGGTGACACCGCCGCG
>JAMFRU010000079.1 GCA_026224875.1 Acidocella sp. | reverse complement strand
TTTGGGAAGGGGATGCCCTGCACGGGCTTTCAACGCGTATGGTGTGGAGGGCATCCCCTTCCCAAACCCGGGTGGGATCCAAGGGCCCTTCGGCCCTTGGCGGGTCCAGGGCAGAGCCCTGGCCTTTTTACTATCCACACCCGGAACCATACTTAACCCACCCGCCGTTGCACACCGATCCCGTGCTCGCGGATTTTTTTGCGGAGGGTGTTGCGGTTTAGGCCGAGGAGGGCTGCGGCGCGGATTTGGTTGCCGCGGGTTTCGGCTAGGGTCATGCGGATTAGGGGACGCTCTAGTTCGGCCAGGGCGCGTTCGTAGAGGACGCCTTCTTCGCCGGATTCGCGGATTGCGGCCAGGAGGCGGGTGATGTGGCGTTCCACGACCGCTGCCATTGTGTCTGGGTCGTCGCTGCTGGCGTTGGGGGTTGGGTCTTCGGCGATGACGTAATCGGCGAGTTCTTGGGCGAGGATGGGTTCGGTGATGACGGGCTGGGGGACCAGGGCTGCCAGGCGGCGGATGAGGTTTTCCAGTTCGCGCACGTTACCGGGCCAGCGATAGGCCGAGAGCATGGCCATCGCACCTTGGTCTATGGTTTTGACCGGCAGGCCTTCGGCCTGGGCTTTGTTGAGGAAGTGCTGGGCGAGGACGGGGATGTCGTCCGGGCGTTCGCGCAAGGGGGGCAGGCGGATGGGGACGACGTTGAGACGGTAGAAGAGATCTTCGCGGAACTGGCCGGAGCGGATGAGGGCGCGCAGGTCGCGATGGGTTGCTGCGACGATGCGGGCGTTGGCGCGGATGGGCGAGCGGCCGCCGACGGTGGTGTATTCGCCTTCCTGCAGCACGCGCAGCAGGCGGGTCTGGGCTTCGGGCGGCATGTCGCCGATTTCGTCCAGGAAGAGCGTGCCGCCGGCGGCTTGCTCGAAGCGGCCGACGTGGCGGTTGGTGGCACCGGTGAAGGCGCCGCGCTCATGGCCGAAGAGTTCGCTCTCGATGAGTTCGCGCGGGATGGCGGCCATGTTGATGGCAACGAACGGGCCTTGGCGGCGGCGGCCGTAATCATGCAGGGCGCGGGCGACGAGCTCCTTGCCGGCACCGGATTCGCCGTTGATCATCACGGTGAGGTCGGTGGTCGTGAGGCGGGCGATGATGCGGTAGATTTCCTGCATCGCCGGGGAACGGCCGATGAGGGGCAGATTATCGTCCGGGTGCGGGTCCGGCACTTTGGGCTGCTGGCCCAAAGCGATGGGCTGTTTCAGGGCGCGGTCTACCACTGAGAGCAGGTCACCCAGGTCGAAGGGTTTGGGCAGGTACTCGAACGCGCCGCGCTGGGTGGCCTGCACGGCGGTGGTCAGCGTGCTTTGCGCGCTCATCACGATAACGGGGAGTTCCGGGCGGATGCGGCGGATGCGGGGGATGAGGTCGAGCCCGTTCTCGTCGGGCATCAGCACGTCGGTGATCACGACATCGCCTTCGCCGTCTTCCACCCAGCGCCAGAGCGTGGCGGCTGAGGAGGTGGCGCGCACCTGGTAGCCGGCGCGGCCAAGTGCCTGGGTGAGTACGGTGCGGATGGAGCGGTCGTCATCGGCGATGAGGATGGTGGGCAGGGTCATTTGTTTAACAGCATGGGATCAGTTGTTGCTTTCTTCTGGGTCTTCGTAGACCGGCAGATGGATGCGGAATTCGGTGCGGCCGGGGCGGCTGTCAACGTCGATGAGCCCGCCGTGGTCGGCGGTGATTTTGGCCACGAGAGCTAGGCCGAGGCCGGAGCCGGTCGCCTTGGTGGAGATGAAGGGCTCGAAGAGATGGCGCCGGATGTCCTCGGGGATGCCGGGGCCGTTGTCGCGTACCGCCACGAAGATGGGCAGGTTGGGGCGGGTGCGCCCGGCCGAGGCCGAGAGGCGCACACCATGCTGGAAGCCGGTGGTGATGTGGATTTCCCCGTCCTGGCGCTCGGTGCCGGCGATGGCCTCGGCGGCGTTTTTGACGAGGTTGAGCAGCACCTGGATGAGCTGGTCGCGGTTGCCGAGCACATGCGGGAGCGAGGGGTCGTAGGTTTCCACGAATTTTACGCGCGAGGCGAAGCCGGAGCCTGCCAGGCGGCGGACATGCTCCAGCACGCGGTGGATGTTGACCGACTGGCGTTCGAGTTTCTTCTCGCCAAAAGTTTCCATGCGTTCGACCATGGCGCGGATGCGGTCGGCCTCGTCGCGGATGAGCACGGCGAGCTCGCGGTCTGCGGCGGGGGCGGATATTTCCAGGAGCTGGGCTGCACCCCGAATGCCGGAGAGCGGGTTTTTGACCTCATGGGCGAGGATGGCGGCCATGCCGGTAATGCTGCGGGCGGCGTTGCGGGCGGACATTTGCTGGTCGAGCGTGCGGGCGGCGGATTCATCCTGAAACGTGATGGCGACGCAGCCGGGGTGGTCCAGCACCGGGGCGGCCTGAACGGAGCAGCCCCGCCGCGCCATGCGCGGGCCCTCTAAACTCAGATCATGCTCGGAGATGGTGACGCCGGCGCGGCGGGCGCGTTCAAGCATCAGGAAGATGGGGTGGTCGAGGGGCAGCTGCTCGGAGAGGTTGGTGTTGAGCAGCATGGTTTTGGAGGCGCCGAAGAATTCCTCCGCCGCGTAGTTCACGGCGCAGAACACGTCCTGCTCGTCCACCACGGCGACGGCGAGAGGCAAGGCGTCGAGGATTTGCGCGGGGTCGAGCCGGATTTCCTTTTGCCGCGTGCGTTTGACCAGGCTGAAGGCTTTTTTGAAGGAACCGCTCATGCTGCCAACGCCATTTCATCCTGGCGGATAGCGCCCTGTTCAATGAGCGGGTCGTAGAATTCGTGGATCAGGGTTTCGACGGCCGGCCCATTATCGATACGGTTCATGGCGGCGCGGAAGGCCGCCGAGCCGCGCAGGCCCTGGCTGTACCAGGAGACGTGCTTGCGGCCGAGCCGCACACCGGGGCCCTCGCCGAAATGGGCGCGGATGGCGCGGTAATGCTGGAGAAGGATGGTTTTTTGCTCCAAAAGACCGGGCGCGCTGAGGGTTTCGCCGGTGGTGAGGTAGGAGATGACCTGGCGCAGGAACCAGGGGCGGCCGTAGGAACCACGGCCGATCATCACGCCATCGGCGCCGGAGCGGGTGAGCGCAACGGCTGCTTTTTGCTCGGTGGTGATGTCGCCGTTGACGATGACGGGCAGGCTGACGGCGGCTTTGACCTGGGAGATAAAATCCCAGTCGGCCACGCCCTCATAGAATTGCTGGCGGGTGCGGCCGTGAACGGTGAGCATGGTGATGCCGGATTCTTGCGCGATACGGGCGAGGGCGGGAGCGTTCAGGCTCTGGTGGTCCCAGCCCATGCGCATTTTCAGCGTCACCGGCACATCCACGGCGCGGGCGGTGGCCTCCAGAATACGCCCGGCCAGCAGCTCATCGCGCATCAGCGCGGAACCAGCCGTCTGGCCGATCGCCACTTTTTTCACCGGGCAGCCGAAATTTATATCGATGAGGTCCGCACCCAGGCCGACAGCGATGCGCGCGGCCTCGGCCATGGCCTCGGGGTCGCACCCGGCAAGCTGCACGGAGGAGGGGCCGCCGCCGGAGACAACCTCCGCCATGCGCAAAGTATTGCGGTTTTCCCGCACCATGGCCCAGGAGGCGATCATCTCAGACACCACCAACCCCGCGCCCTGCTCTTTAACAAGAGCCCGAAACGGCAGGTCGGTAACGCCGGAAAGCGGGGCAAGAATAACCGGATGCGCCAGTGTGACCCGGCGCGCACCGCTGCCCAAAGTAATTGGTTTGATCATAGGACAAAATTCACTGCTCATGATTTGTGCAAATTAGAGCCGGGACGGGCAAGGCGCAATGACCACTGAGCATAAAGGTTGACGCTTCGCGCGCACACCGTACATCTGCCCGTAAGAGGGGTAAAAATGATGATTCCGCGGATCGGAACCGGGTTTGACGTGCATGCATTCGCCGAGGCGCGAAAATTGATCATCTGCGGCGTGGATGTGCCGCATGAGAAGGGGCTGGCCGGGCATTCGGATGCGGATGTGGGGATACATGCTTTGTGCGATGCGATTTATGGCGCGCTGGCGGAGGGGGATATCGGGCGGCATTTTCCGCCGAGTGAGAATACCTGGAAAGATGCGGATAGCGCGCGGTTTTTGCGGCATGCGGCGGGGCGGATTGCGGCGCGCGGCGGCAGGCTGGCCAATGCGGATATCACTATTATATGTGAGCGGCCGAAGATAACGCCGCATGCGCCGGCGATGCGGGCGCGGCTGGCGGAGCTTTTGGGGGTGGCCGAAAGCCGGATTTCAGTGAAGGCGACAACCACCGAGCAACTGGGCTTTACCGGGCGCGGCGAGGGCATAGCGGCGCAGGCGGCGGTTATAGTGCTGGTTCCGGATGATGAATAAAATCAACGGATGACCCAAAACGAGGGTGGATACTGCAGTATGACGCCGGAACCGGTAGTGTGTGTGTAAAAAATTACATCGCGGACAGCAAATCTTCATTGCTGCACTGCGAAATCATGAGTGTCCCGGCAGGAATTCTTCCCGTATATAATTGACCCATAGGATGAGCTTGCTCTCCTATTTCTTGGACGTTTCCTCCCTAAACTTGGCGGCGCTTTATGCGCCGCCTTTTTTTTCGCCGAAAACCTATTATGGCGGCCGCCTGACGGCGATTTGCTGCGCTCCGGTGCTCACGTACAAGCGTACGCTCCGCTCCGGTGCTCACAAATCACCGCCATGCGACTCACCATAATAGGTTTTCGAGAGTGGGGAGCGAGTGGGGGGCTTCTGTTGCCCGGTGCCCCCCGAACCGCGCTTAGCTGCTGTTTAGGCAGCGACCGCGAATGCTACGTTATTATCGTTCGCATTTAAGGTATAGCCCGATAACGGCGGTACAATGCCGAGCAAAAGATGGGTCTTTACCACACGTGTCGAGTCTATTTCGCCCCCATAGCTCCGAGCGGTCCTGATGACGAAGCAGCGTTAGCTGCGTAGTCTGAATCAAGTCCGCCAGGAATAATGGTGGAGGCGCCGGGTACTGCCCCCGGGTCCACAATGTTTATTCCACGCACCGTTTATCACCATAGCCGGCAAGCCAGCACCCTCTATATAGGTGCGAATCGTGGAATGTGAAAGACTGCTTTTATGACCCTGACCCCAGAACAGGCATCGGAAATCGACGCCGCCCGCCATACGTCCCATTCCACCCTGCGGCCGACCGTGCCGGCGTTGGAGGAATACCTGTTTAAAGCCGTGCCCGTGCTGGACCACGGCTTTGTCCGCGTGGTGGATTACATGGGCGATGATGCCGCCGTGGTGCAGGCGGCCCGTGTTTCCTACGGGCGGGGCACGCGCAAGGCGCTGGAGGATGAGGGGCTGATCCGCTACCTCATGCGCCATTACCACTCCACGCCGTTTGAGATGTGCGAGATAAAATTCCATGTGAAACTGCCGATTTTTGTGGCCCGCCAGTGGATCCGCCACCGCACGGCGAATGTGAACGAGTATTCGGCGCGGTATTCGATTATGGACAAGGATTTTTATCTGCCCTCGCCGGAGCAGATGGCGGCGCAGTCCACCGACAACCGGCAGGGGCGCGGTGAGGTGCTGGATGCGGCCACGGCTGAGCGGGTGTTGACGCTGCTGCGCCAGGATGCGGACCAGACTTACGAGCATTATGAGGAAATGCTGGGCGAGGGGGTTGGGCTGGCGCGTGAGCTGGCGCGGATGAATTTGACGCTCAACACCTATACGCAATGGTACTGGAAGACGGATTTACACAATCTGTTCGGGTTTTTGCGGCTGCGGGCGGATGGGCATGCGCAGTATGAGATACGCGTTTATGCCGAGGCGATGCTGGAGATGGCCGCGGCCTGGGTGCCGTTGTCGTATAAGGCGTTCTGCGATTATCGGCTGGGGGCGGTGACGTTCTCGGCGAAGATGATGGAAAGTTTGACCAAGATTTTGGCTGGCGAGGCTGTTGAGCAGGCTGGGTCGGGGTTGTCTAAGCGGGAGTGGACGGAGTTTATGGCTGCGATTGGGCGCTAGACCGACGTGCCATCGCGTTTGGTCCCAGACGGGAGCGCAACGCAGAAAAGAAATCAATTTCGTAGGGGTGACAAAAGACATCAATTTTTGATTGCTTTTCGGAAGTGAGGTGTTTAGAAGGCGGGTATGCCTGTTACCACGCTCGATTCTGATTTACAAAAAGCAGCCGCTGCCAAGATTTTTGCGCAGCGGGATCGGCTTTTGCGCGAGCGAAGTGGCTTACGAGAAGAGCAGTTAAAACTTTCCACCCGAGATCGCGAAATCGAGCGCGAATTGGCCGAATGCCAAGCGGCGGCCAATTTTTTTGGTATTGTTTTCGATCCTCTAGAAAATGATCCAGAGATAATCGAACTTCGTGATCGCATTCGAATGTATCGCTCTCGAGCTGAGGACTTTCGGACACGTGGAAGTGCCGCCGAATCCTCATCATGGCTTCGCCGTGCCGTGGAATTTGAGGAAAGGCTTCGATCTCTAACTGACCAAAAGCTGGCGGAATTTGGGCAAAAGAGCTTAGCCCTAGCTTCAGCTGAGCTAGGCGCCGATGAACCTGCGCCCGCAAGGCAGGCCAAGGTCAAGGATGCTGTACTTAATCGCCTGAGAGAAATCGCACCTATTGGCGAACGGTCTTTGCCGCTTCGCCAATACATTGAACGCGCCCACTCGCTTCATGTTCACGAAAAAACCGTCGGTATGACCCTCTATCGTCTTTCACAAGAGGGAATAGTACACCGGAAAGGGCAAACTTGGTTCTACGGACCGCAGGCGGAGCAAATGTTTCCGGCGGTACCCGAGAACCCCAGCGCGGGGGCGCTGGGGAGTACTCACGAGACAGAAGTAGGAAAGGAAAAAGCGTGATGCAGCACATCACCCGTACAAGATCGATCCGTTAGCCGGGGGGATCTGTAGTTTCCTACTTAGCCGCCACCGACGCCTCCATAGCTCAGCTGGATAGAGCGCCGGTCTAGTACACCGGGGGTCGCGGGTTCGAGTCCTGCTGGGGGCTCACTCCTTAACTGTTGGCAGTATGCCACCAAAGTAGGTGTAGAGCAAGCGTTTTGATAGTTAAATCAATAGGTTGTGGATAACTTTGTGTCTGTAGGGTTTTTTCAGAAACTCCTACAGACACAAAACCGTCAATGCGGCTGTATTTGAGATACGAAAGTTTTCGGTCAAAAAGCTGCTTATTTCTTAAACCTCGGCTGCTGTCCTCAAATCCACCATGATCTCATCCGCCAGCCGCTCCAGCACGCGGCGGACTTCGTCGCTCGATACATGTTCGGGCAGGCCGAGTTTCAGCACGGCGCGGAACATGTCTTCGCCTGTGAACGGGGCGCTTTCGATTGAGGAGGAGAATTCCTCGATGTTTACGCCGAGGCGGGTGATGGATTGTTTCGCCGCGCTCGCAATGACAGTGGGAGGGGCGTGGCTCAAAGCCCATCAAGGAAAAAGTTAGGACGCAGCTTTTTTAAACAAGCTGCACTTCTTCCAACTAATGCGACAGCAGCACGCAGCGGTCGATGTGCCGCAGCATGTCGCGGGTAACGCCGCCGAAGACGCGTTCGCGCAGGCCGCGGCTGTGGCTGTAGGTGCCGGCGACGGCGAAGTCTGGTTTCAGCTCGGCCGCGAAGGTGCGCAGGCGGGTGGCGTCGTCGCCGCTGGAGTCCACCACCACCGGGTCCACGATTATGCCATGGCGCTTGAACCATTGCACCACCAAATCCATCTGCTGGCGCTTGGCCCGCAGGTCGGACGCGCTGGCGGTTTGCACCAGCGTGACACGGTCGGCCTGTTTGAGCAGCGGCAAAGCGCCGGCCACGGCGCGGCGGGTTTCCACCGTATCCTTCCAATACACCATGCCATGCGCAAAGCTCAGCGGTGCGGATGGGGCCTTCGGCACGCCGAGCACGGGGCGGCCGGCGAGCGCCACAAGCTCCGCCAGGTGAAATTCATGGGACTGAATGGGCGTCTGCATCGGCTGGTCGGCGCTGACGATGACCAGATCCGCGCCGCGCGCTTCCTCCGCCAGATGCTCCGCGACAGTGTGGTAGGTTTCGCCATGCCGCCATTCGGTATCGGCGATGCCCTGCAGAGCGGTATTGAATTCCGTTTCGGTGGCTTCAATCTTGGCCTGGTAGATGGGGCGGCTCTGTTCGATACGGTTGGCGAAGAAGACGTTGTCTTCCTCGTGCAGGCTCTGGGTTTTTTGAAGTGCTGCGACACCGAGAACAGCGGCCTGATGTTTTTCGGCAAGCTGGCGGGCGACGTCCAGCACGGCTCGGTTCGACTGGCCAATCTGCAGATGCACCAACAGAGTCTTATAGCTCATTATGTTTCCCTTGGACGGTTTTTAGGATTGATTGTGCCGGAACTGCCTTAAACTTCCGCACCCGCGCGAATGTCCACCATGATCTCATCGGCCAGTTTTTCGAGGATGCGGCGGACTTCGTCGCTGGACACATGCTCCGGCAGGCCCAGTTTCAGCACGGCGCGGAACATGTCTTCGCCGGTAAAAGGAGCACTTTCGATTGAGGAGGAGAATTCCTCGATGTTTACGCCGAGGCGGGTGATGGCTTGGGTTACGTCGCGGACGATGCCGGGGCGGTCGTGGCCGAGGAGTTCCAGCACCAAAGGTTCGCGGGGCGGTTCGGTGGTGGTGGTGCCGCGGGCGATGGTCACACTTAGGCCCGGCAGCGCCTGCAAAGCGACGGTTAGGGCGGGGATGCGGTCTTCCGCTACGTGGATCAGCACGATGCCGGCGAATTGGCCGGCGAGGTGTTCGAGCCGGCTTTCCAGCCAGTTGCCGCCGGCCGCCGAGATTTGTTCGGCGATGGCGTTGACGAGGCCGGGGCGGTCCTGGCCGATGCAGGTAAGGACCGCCGCGACGTTAGACATTTGCGCTGATCTCAGCGCGGGCCATTAGCGGTTGTTCCGCTGGCCGAAGAGCTGCAGCAGGAACATGAACAGGTTGATGAAGTTCAGGTACAGCTGCAGGGCATCGTACACCGAGCGCTTGTTGGCCATTTCCGGCCCGTAGGAGGAGCCGAATTGCACGTAATCGGCCTTGATGCGCTGGGTGTCGTAGGCGGTGAGGCCGACGAAGATGAACACGCCGAGGAAGGAGATGGCGAACTGGATGGCGGGTGAATGCAGGAAGATATTCACCAGCGAGGCGATGATGATGCCGATCAGGCCCATCATCATGAAGCTGCCCAGGCCGCTCAAATTACGCCCGGTGGTGTAGCCGTACAGGCTGGTGCCCGCGAAAGTGCCGGCCGTGATGAAGAACACCGAGGCGATCGAGGTGCCGGTATAGACCATGAGGATGGAGGTAAGGCTTGCCCCCATGACCGCGCAGAAGGCCCAGAACAGGGATTGCGCCGCTGTGGTGGAGAGCTTGTTCACGCCGAAACTCAGCACCATGACGAAGCCAAGTGGTGCGAAGATGGCGATGTAGGAGAGGATGGTGGGGGCTTCCACCAGCTGGCCGGCGGCGTTCAGGCGCTCGGTATAGAAAGCCGCGTGCAGGGCCGGCACGGCGAAGATGGCGTAAGCCACGATGCCGGTGAGCACCAGGCCGGAGGCCATCCAGTTGTATACGCGCAGCATATAGGCGCGCAGGCCGGCGTCGAGTGCCGCGGTGTCAGCGCCGGCATAACTGGTTTGCACGGTGCGGTAGGAATTATTCGGGTTCAAAGCCATGGACTTCAATCGCTCCTGAGGAGGGCCGAAAAGGCCCGGCCCTATGATTGGCCTATTTTGCTTGATTTTCAAGTGAACTGGTGTTGGGGCGCCGTTTGTGCCGTCGCGGGGCAGCTATCGGTTTGCTGCGTATTGTCTTTTTTAAGGCCGTGGGCGGCTTCATCAGATTGATGAAGCCGCCTTTTTTGGGCTTGCCGGCGGTTGGGTTAGCGGCGCCACCAGCCGCGTTTTTTCTCGGCCGTTGGATCGCTTTCGCCAAGGACGATGGGTTGTACCAGCGGCGCGGGCTTGGCTGCGGGCTGCGGCGCTGCGGCGGAAGCGGTCAGCTCCAGCGCGGCGGGTTCTGACACTGCTGCTTCCGGCTTAGCCACGGGAGCTGGGGCAGGTGCGGCACGGCGGGCGGCGCGGGCGAGCTCCTCGGCGCGTTCGGCGGCTTCGAAAATATCCGCGATGTCGGTGTAGACCACTGGAGCGGGCGCGGGGGCTGGCCCTGCTCCAGCCTGGGCTTCGCCTTCGGCGGGCTCGTCACGGCGGCGGCGGGTGCGCGGGCGGCGGCGTTTTGGCGCCGCTTCGGCGGGGGCCGCTTCAGCAAAATCGCCGGATTCCGGGGTGGGAGCGGCCGTCAGCGCGGCTTCCAGTCCGCCGGTGTGCTCCTCGGGGGACGTGCCGAGGGCGGCTTCAAGGGCTGCTTCCAGCACGAAGTCGATGGCGATGGGCTGTTCGCCCAGGCCCGGGGGAAGTTCGGCGTCGGTGGCCTCGGCGGTGGTGGTGGCGTCCGGTGCGGGCCGGTCGTCGCGGCGTTTGCCACGGCGGCGGCGGCGGCGCTTGCGGTCTGCCTTCTCCTCGGCGGTGCCGCCTTCGTTGGTACCAGCTTCATTGGTATCCGTGTTCTCGGATTCGGCGTCGGACTCTTCCTCTTCCACCAGCTCCGGCTCGGGAGCGGCAATCTGGCGCTCGGGGCGGACGGGGGTGGGCGCCGGCGGCGGTGCGGTTTGCGCGCGCAGGCGCTCGATGCGGAAATTCGTGCCGGCCATCCCGCCATCCGGCGTGAAGGTGACGCGCATGTTGTAGCGCGACTCAATAAGGGTAAGCCGCTCGCGCTTGTGGTTGAACAGATAGAACGCGATTTCCGGCGGCAGAACCACGGAGATTTCGGCGGCACGGTATTTCGCACCTTCGTCCTCGATGGCGCGCAGAATGTGCAGCGCGGCACTCTCGGGCGAGCGGATATTGCCCATGCCGGCGCAATGCGGGCAGGTGACCAGCGAGGCCTCGGTGAGCGAGGGGCGCAGCCGCTGGCGCGACATTTCCATGAGACCGAAATGGCTGATGGAGCCGACCTGGATGCGGGCGCGGTCGTGTTTCAACGAATCCTTGAGCTTGCGCTCAACCGCGGCGTTGTTTTTGCGCGACTCCATGTCGATGAAATCGATGACGATGAGCCCGGCCAGGTCGCGCATGCGCAACTGCTTGGCGGCCTCTTCGGCGGCTTCAAGGTTCGTGCGCAAAGCGGTGTCTTCGATGCTGCGTTCGCGGGTGGAGCGGCCGGAGTTGACGTCGATGGCGACCAGCGCCTCGGTCTGGTTGATGACGATATAGCCGCCGGAGCGCAGCTGCACCGTGGGGTTCAGCATGGCGTCGAGCTGGGCTTCGACCTGGAATTTGGAGAATAACGGCTGGCCGTCGCCCCAGGCCTGAACCTTGTTGGCGTGGCTCGGCATGAGCATGCGCATGAAGTCATGCGCGGCGCGGAAGCCTTCGGCGCCGTCCACCAGCACTTCTTCCACGTCGCGCGTGTACACATCGCGGATGGCGCGCTTGATGAGGCTGCCTTCCTCATAGATCAGCGCGGGGGCTGAGGATTCCATGGTTTTGTCGCGGATATCGTCCCACAGGCGCAGCAGATATTCGCAATCGCGCTTAATCTCGGGTTTGGGGCGGTTGGCGCCGGCGGTGCGCACGATCAGGCCCATGCCGTTGGGCACGTCCAGCTCCTGCATCGCTTCCTTCAGGCGGCGGCGGTCGGCTTGCGAGGTGATCTTGCGTGAGACGCCGCCACCGGTGGGGGAGTTGGGCATCAGCACGGAGAAGCGGCCGGCGAGCGACAGGTAAGTGGTGAGGGCCGCGCCCTTGTTGCCGCGTTCCTCTTTCACAACCTGGATCAGCATGATCTGGCGGCGGTGGATCACGTCCTGGATTTTGTAGTTGCGCAGGAAACGCTGGCGCATGCGGCGCTCACGGGCTTCGGCCGCGTCATCGCCATCGCCGCCGAGCTGCTCGGGGGCGGGGCCGTCATCGGTCTCGGCGGAGATGGTTTCCACCGCCTCGTTGGATTCCACGGTTTCGATGGTGCTGTCGTCGGTGGCGCTATCGGTGGTGGTCTCGGCTTCGCCGGTGAAGGCTTCGGCCGGGGCTTCGGCATCGGGTGCGAAGCCGGTTTCGGGGACGAAATCTTCGCTCAGTGCCTCGATGATGCCGGGCGAGGGCGCCTGGCTCTCGCCCTGGCTCTCACCTTCCGGCGGGGGCGCGAAGGTGATCTCGATCGGCTTGATGTCGAGCGGCTGGGCCGCCTGCATCTCGTCAAGCGTGTCGTCAAGCGTGGCTTCAGAGGTGGACTCGTCCTGATCATCGGAGCGGCCATCGCCGCGCGATTGGGCTTCTTCTTCCTCGGCCTGCAGCGCCAGCAGTTTCTGGCGGTCGGCGACGGGGATCTGGTAATAATCCGGGTGGATTTCACCAAAGGCCAGGAATCCGTGGCGGTTGCCGCCATATTCGACGAAGGCAGCCTGCAGGCTGGGTTCGACGCGGATTACCTTCGCGAGGTAAATATTGCCTTTAATCTGCTTGCGGCCGGCGGTCTCAACGTCGAAATCCTCAAGCCGCGTACCATCCAGCATCACCACGCGGGTTTCTTCCGCATGGCTGGCGTCGATTAACATTCTTTTGGTCATAAAAACTCCGGTGCGCGCGCAGAACCGGGGCCCGAACATGGATGCTCAGAGCGGGGTTTGAAGCCGGGGCGGCGCGAAAAAGTGATGAAAACAGGGAGACGGAACCGCGGCGCGCCTTAACCAGGTCAAAATCGGAAGCTCTGGCAGGCAAAGCGGTCATCGGTCCTTAAACTTGCCGGGCGAACCCCGGCCGTGATGGTTGTGCTGCATTTTTGGTCGCAGATTTGCAGTTTTGGTCTTCTACTCGTGCTGCCCGCTTGAAACAGGCTGTGGAACCGGCCGCATAAGGCTGGTCTCCGCCAATATCGAGGCAGCTATGACAGTAGATGACCCAAAACCCGTGTTCCCGCAAGTGGCTGCCGCATATGGGTTGTTCGCTCCAAGGTTTCAGGCCAGAGTTGGCGCGCGGCATGCCCGCTGGTTTTTCGACGCAATTTTAATCGTTTAGGGGAAACGCAGCGCCATGGCCCTGCTGGAATGCGACAGGATCCACGGCAAGACCACGCTGTACGAGCCGGACCCGGTTTGCGGGGTTTTTGACGACATTCTGTACATGCCCGTCTTCCCCGGCGAGGATGCGCGGAGTGTGCGCACGCATGGGCTGTACGATGGCAATGGGCTGCTGCTGGAGGCGGCGGGGCGGTTTCGCGGCCCCACCCGCGAGCGGGCAGGCCCCGTGCCCTACACCCCGCAGCGCCTGGCGGGTCTGCCGTTGCAACCGGGGCCGTTCTTTTATCTCGGGCGATACACCCCGCATTACGGGCATTTTCTGCTCGACACGCTGTGCCGGTTATGGGCGTGGCCGGCGCAGGGGCTGAGCGGCGTCAAAATCCTGTACCATGATTTCGAGCCGGTCGAGCGCCTGTTCGCGCTGCCCTTTGCCGCCGCGATTTTCCAGGCTTGCGGGCTGGGGCTAGAAAATTTCGTCAAATTCGACGAGCCGGTGCGGCTCGGCCAGGTGATCGTGCCGTCCCCGGCGATCGAAGAGCTGGGTTTCGTCTACAAGGCCTTCGCGCGAAAGCTCAATGAGATTGGCGATGGGCTTTGCCCTGGTCCGCTGGGGCCAATGAGCGATGTGCCGGTATATCTGACCAAGCAGAATGTAAGCGCCGGCATCTCGCATTTTGTGAATGAGGCGCGGTTTACTGAGGTGCTGGCGCGGGCCGGGGTCAAAATCATCGTGCCGGAGACGCTAAGTTTTGCCGAGCAGGTTGGGTTGTTCCGCAACAATCGGGTGATCAGCGGGCTTATCGGCTCGGCTTTCCACACCAGCCTGTTTACCCCCGCCTGCCGCATGCTGGTGCTTAATTACGAGCGGACAGTGTGGTCGAACCAGCTACTCATTGACCGGGCCAACGGTAATGAGGCGGTGTTTGTGTACGATCCGGAGACCAAGCCGGCCCATGGCGGGCAAGGTTTTTTAAATAACTTCGAGATGGTGGACCCGGTACGGTTGGCCGAGGATTTTTTGCGGCGGCTGGAGGTGTTTGCAGCTGTTCCGAAGCGTGGGGCTCCGCAGCATGGGGCCGTTTCGAGCTCGGCTTCCGGGTTGACCGCGGTGGCGGCTCAATCCACCAGGGTAGAGTCAGCAGCAGAGCGCGCCGATAAGGTCACCGGCAGAATTGGCTGTGTCGGCATCGTCCGCAATGAGGAGGCGCATATCGCCGAATGGCTGGCCTGGCAGTTCTACGCCGGGTTCGACACCGTGTTCCTGCTCGATAATGCCTCGACCGACGGCACCGCCGCGATTGCCCGGGCTATGGCGCCCCGGCTCGATGTGCGGGTGTTCGACTACGCCTATCGCGGCGCCGATTACCAGCTGCGCGGCTATGAGCAGATTGCCCGTGCGGTGGCGGCTGAGTTTGAATGGCTCGCGTTTTTCGACACGGACGAGTTTTTGCGGCTGGATGAGGGGCTGAACCTGAAAACCCTGCTGGCGCAGCGGCCAGAGGCGGCCGTAGCGGTGCCCTGGGCGATGTTCGGCTCTAACGGGCATGCGGAAAAGCCCGACGGGCTGGTGATCGAGTCCTTTACCCGGCGCGCCGGGGCGGATTTCCCGCCCAACCGGCATGTGAAATCGATTGTCCGCCCGGCGCTGATGGAAGCGGTCACCAACCCGCATGTGTTTGCGATGCGCGGCGGTTATGTGGACCTCATCGGCAGGCCTATCGCCTGGGACCATGTGCAGGGGGGGCTGATCGCGCATGACCCTGACTATGCGGGCGGAGCGCTTAATCATTATTTCACCCGCTCCGCCGCGCATTGGCGGGAGAAGCTGGCGCGCGGCTATCCGGACACCAGCCGGGCGCCTGAGGATTTTGCCGCTTATGACCGAAATGAGGTCGAGGATACGCGGCTCGCCGTCCGGGCGCACGCGCTGCGCGCGCTGATGACCCCGCCCCGGTACCGCTTCGCCATCTGCGCCTGCGCCCGCTGGGAGACGCCGTATATCGTCGAATGGCTCAGCTACTACCGTGAGCTCGGGTTCGAGCATATTTATCTGTATTGCAACGATGACGACCCCGGAGCGCTGTACGAGCGCGTGCTGCCCTTCACCCAGGGGGCGGCGCCGTTCGTTACCTTCCGCCACCACGCACACCAAGGCCAGCAGTATGAGATGTATGTGCATTTCGCGGGGCACGGCCTGGCCGAGACCGAATGGGTGGCGTTTTTCGATATAGACGAGTTTTTGCGGCTGCCGCCGGGGATGGATATTGCCGGCTTCATGCGCCGTTTCCGCCCCGAGGTGGAATGCGTGATGTTCAACTGGGTGTTTTTTGGCCCCAATGGGCATAAAACCCCGCCCGGGGGGAATGTGCTGGAAAATTTCACCCGGCGAGAGGTGGAAATTCACCCTTATACCAAATTCGTCGCGCGCGCGTCCGTAGTCGGGGAGATCGACTTTACCTTGCGCGGTATGGCGCATGGGTTCTGGCACGAGATCGGCACCAAGCTGCCCCGCGCGGTGATAGCGGCAAATGTGCTGGGCGAGCAGATGCTGGATTATTACCAAGATTTTCCATCGCGGCCGGCAATCTTCGTTAACGAGCCGGCGCGCCGGGACAAATTATTGGATACGGCGGTGATCCATCATTACGGCTTTCGTTCGGAACAGGCCTATGCGGAGCGCAGCGCGCGCGGGCTGAAGGGCGATTTCAGCGGCCAGGGCATATGGAAGAAAGTTGCCGAAGGGCCGGGGTTTGCCGGGTTGCTGGCAAAGGTGAATGCGGTTGAGGATTTGCGATTGGCCGGGTTCTGGCAAAGCGTGCGCGCGCGGGCCGCGGTTCTGGGCACCGGGTTAGAGGCGTGGGATGTTACCCCGACCCGGGCCGATAACATCAGCCGCGGTAAAAAGGCGATGCAAAGCTCGCATTGCCGGCACTCGTTCGCCGCCACGCTGGAAGCGGATGCGGCCGGCGGGGTGAACGGTGTGCTGGATGGGGCGCGGCATTTCCATACGGATATGGAGGATGATCCGTGGTGGCAGGTGGATCTGGGCGCGATTGCCACGATTACCGAGATCCATGTGATCAACACGACCGACGGCATGCGTGGCCGGTTCCGGGATTTTGCGCTGCGTGTGTCCATTGATGGTGACAGTTGGGTGGATGTGCTCGAAAAACGCGACGGGCAGGCGGTGGAGGCACCGGTGGTGTGGGCCGGCCCGGGCACGGCCTGGGCGCGCTATGTGCGGGTGACGCTGCTGGGGCGAGATTTTCTGCATCTGAACCAGGTTGAGGTGTTCGGGCATTTCTAAATTACTAAAAGTTTTTTGGTGCCGGTTTTTTACAAAAAAGCGGCTGCTTTTTCCACGAGCCTTGCCTTTGCATGCTGCTTTGCGGCATCACCGAACCAACAGTTTTCGCCGATAGGAGTTCCGCATGCCCTCCACCCGTATTCCCCTGCACGGCTTCAGCGTTGCCGGCGTGCTTTACGATTTCGTAAATGACGAGGCGTTGCCCGGCACCGGGCTTGATGAGACGAAGTTCTGGGAAGGGTTCGCGGCACTTTTGCAGAAATACAGCGTGAGCAATTCCGCATTGCTGACCCATCGGGATGAGCTGCAGGCCGAGATCGATGCCTGGCACATCGCGCATAAAGGGCCGGTGGATGAAGTGGCCTATGAGGCGTTTTTGCGCGGGATTGGGTATTTGCAGCCCGAGCCGGAAGCGTTTGCGGTGGATACCAGCCGTGTCGATGACGAGATCGCGCATATCGCCGGGCCGCAGCTGGTGGTGCCGGTGGCCAATGCCCGTTACGCGCTGAATGCCGCCAATGCCCGCTGGGGCAGCCTGTACGATGCGCTGTACGGTACCGATGTGGTGCCCGATGAGGGCGAAATCGCGCGCGGTAAGGGGTTCAACATGGCCCGCGCGGCGGCGGTGATTGCGCGCGGGCGGGCGTTTCTCGATGCGAATTTCCCGCTGGCCAATGGCAGCCATGCCGATGCCAAGGCGTATAAGGTGCAGAATGGGCATCTCGCCGTGGTGCTTGAATCCGGGGAAGTCGGCTTGAAGAACGGCGCGCAGTTTGTGGGTTATACCGGCAAGGCGACAGCGCTGAAGAGCGTGCTGCTGAAGAACCATAATCTGCATGCGGATATTATTATCGATCCCGAGAGCAAAATCGGCAAAACCGATAAAGCGGGTGTGGCCGATATCGTGCTGGAATCTGCGATCAGCACGATTATGGATTGCGAGGATTCGGTGGCCGCGGTGGATGCCGAGGATAAGGTCGAGGTGTACCGCAACTGGCTGGGGCTGATGCGGGGCACGCTGACCGCACCGGTGGAGAAGGCGGGCAAGATCATCGAGCGCGCGCTGAACCCGGACCGGGTATACAGCGCGCCGGATGGCTCCGTGCTGATCCTGCACGGGCGTTCGCTGCTGCTGGTGCGCAATGTCGGCCACCATATGCTGACAGATGCGATTACCGATGATGCGGGCAATTTCCTGCCCGAGACGGTGATCGATGCGGTGCTCACCTCGCTGATCGCGATGCATGATCTGGAGGCGCGGCGGAACTCGCGGGCGGGCTCGGTGTATATCGTGAAGCCCAAGCTGCATGGGCCGGAAGAGGTGGCGAATGCCAATGCGCTGTTTGGCGCTGTGGAGCATCTGCTGGGGCTGGCGCCGAATACGTTGAAAATGGGGATTATGGATGAGGAGCGGCGGACTTCGGCCAACCTCAAAGCCTGTATCGCGGCTGCCAAGAGCCGGGTGGTGTTCATCAATACCGGCTTCCTCGACCGCACCGGGGATGAGATTCATACCTCCTTCGAGGCAGGCGCGTTCCTGCGCAAGAACGACATTAAAGCCCAGCCCTGGATAAAGTCGTATGAGGACCGGAACGTGGATTTCGGGCTGGAATGCGGGCTGCAAGGCAAGGCGCAAATCGGCAAGGGCATGTGGGCCGCACCGGACCAGATGGCGGCGATGATGGAGCAGAAAATCGCCCATCCGCGCGCAGGTGCCAACACCGCCTGGGTGCCCTCGCCCACCGCCGCCACGCTGCATGTGATGCATTATCACCAGGTGGATGTAACCGCGCGGCAGGATGAGCTGAAATCGCGCAAGCCCGCGAAACTCTCCGACCTGCTGACCATTCCACTGGCCGGCGGCATCAACTGGAAGCCTGAGGAAATCCAGCAGGAACTCGATAACAACGCCCAAGGCCTGCTTGGCTACGTGGTCCGCTGGGTAGACCAAGGTGTCGGCTGTTCGAAAGTGCCCGATATCCACGACGTTGGGCTGATGGAAGACCGCGCCACCTTGCGCATCTCCTCCCAGCACATCGCCAACTGGCTGCACCACGGCGTGGTGACAGAAAAACAAGTGTTGGAAACCCTCAAACGCATGGCCATAGTGGTGGACCGCCAGAACGAAGGCGACCCCGCCTACAAACCCATGGCGCCCGCATACGACGGCCCAGCCTTCAAAGGTGCATGCGAACTGGTCTTCGAGGGCCGCGCCCAGCCCAACGGCTATACGGAGTTTGTATTAACCCGCCGCCGCCGCGAGGCCAAAGCGGCGGGCTGAGAGCGGCAAGTCCGCCGGGGTCACGGCTGCAGGCCGGTTAGTGCCAGTCTCGAAATTTTGGGCACCACATAAGATGGCCAAACCCCAAAAAATACGGCATTGAGTAACGTTTCAGGACACCGGGCAGAACACGCTCCTGCAATCTCTAAGGATATCGAAGCGATGGATGCGAGACATTTCCTCCATTTACGGCTTAAGGAACGCGAGAGCCATGGGCCTCATGTGACCGGTAATGAACATGTGGGGCTCAACGGGCGCATTGCCGTGTTCATCACCGGTACCGTCGGTACTATGTGGTGCGCGTATGTCTTTGCCGCAATCGCTTTGGTCAGTTTACCCGAAGCGATCAAGGGCGGTGTGGCAACACTCATCGCATGGGTTGCCCAGACATTCTTACAGCTTGTGTTATTGTCGGTGATCATGGTTGGTCAAAAGGTAGCTGCCGCGGCTTCGGATAAACAAGCGCTTCAAACCTACAATGATGCTGAAGCACTCTTGAAGATTCAAGCTGAAGTGCATCAATTGATCGAGCTTAATAACAACCTGACGGCAGAGATACATGGCGCGATCATGGCGAAGCAATCGCCCGCGACCCCGGCATAGAGACGCTCCGCTGTGGTTTGGCTTAAGATAACCACAGTTTTACCGATTCGTCAGCGCACCGGAATGGTTGCGAAGCGTAACACGCCGGCGTGGCGGCGTTCCGGCGGCGGGGCGGTGCGGCAGCAGATGATCCAGTAGGGGAGCACCAGCAGCACGGTCCAGATGAGGTTGCCGAGCAGTTCGCCGTGTTGTTCGACGGGCCATTGTGTGGGGAAGAGTGCGAGGTCTGCCAGCCACAGGCTGCGCCAGAGCAGGCCGGTGAGGCGCACGGCGGGAGCAAGAGCCGGGCGGCGCGGGGCCTGGCCTTCGTGCGCGCGGATTTGCAGGAAAGCGGCGGCCGCCATGATGGCGAGGCAGAGGACGTCCTGCCAGAAATCGGATGTGAATGGGGTGTCGTATTTATGCACCCAGATGAGGCCGATGCCCGCACCCAAAGCGGTGCAGGCGCGGGCGAGGGCGTGCAGGTTTAGGCCGAAGTACCAATCGGCGCGGTTGATGCCGGGCTGAAGCAGCCGGTCGATGATGAAATCATCGAGCCGCCGCGCATAACTGACGATTTTGTCAGACTTGCCAGACACCGTAATTCCTTAATTCTTGGCCCAAGAAAATCGTCGTTCCACCCTTTACCCATTCGAAGTTCCCCGCCAGCCCTAATTGCGCGCTTTTTTAAGAACGCAGAGCACGGCGAAGTGAGCCTGAGGCGGCTGCGAGGGCTTGTTCCGCCTCAGGTGCGGAAAGCTTACGCAGCAGCATCAAAGCCGCACGCTTAACATGCATATTGCAGGCGGTAAGTGCAAGCATTGCGTGGTCTTCGCTGGCCGCGGAAATGGATTGCAGCATGTTCAGGGCGCGGCGGCGGAGTTTTACGTTGCTGGCGCGCATATCGACCATGTACGGGCCGTAGGTTTTGCCCAGGCGGATCATCACCGTGGAGGAGAGGATGTTGAGCGCGATTTTTTGCGCTGAGCCGGCCGAAAGGCGGGTGGAGCCGGCGATGATTTCGGGCCCGGTGAGCAGTTCCACGGCGTAGTCGGCAGCTTGGGCCATGGGCGAGCCGGGGTTGTTGACGATGGCGCCGGTGATGCCGCCGAGCGCGTCGGCATGGCGCAAGGCGGCCAAGGTGAACGGCGTGGTACCGGAGGCGGCGATGCCGACCAGCGCGTCGCCGGCGTTGAACTCGTGGGAGTCGAGGGCTGCTATGGCGGCGTCTTCGTCGTCTTCCGCGCCTTCGGCGGCTTTGATGAAGGCGGTTTGGCCGCCGGCGAGCAGCGGGATAATCAGCCCATCTTCAATGCCGAAGGTGGGGCCGCATTCCACGGCGTCGAGCAGGCCGAGGCGGCCGGAGGTGCCCGCACCGGCGTAGAAGAGGCGCCCGCCTGCGGCCAGCCGGGCGGCTACGGCATCGGCCAGGCGGGCCAGGGCGGGGGCGGCGTTGGCAAGGGCGCGTTGGGCGGCCTGCTCCTGGGTGAGGAAGGCGTTGACGATGGCCAAGGTCGGGCGCTCGTCGAGATCGGCCAGCTCGGGGCGGGCGGATTCGGTGCCGCGCGGTGAGGTTTGCGGCTGGGCGCTGTGCCCGGCGGTCCAGATCTGCTGGGGGTGGAAATCATCCGACCACCAGACGAGGTCGGCGCGCATGCCGGGGGCGATGGTGCCGCGATCTGTCAGGCCCAGGGCGCCGGCCGGGCGGGAGGTGGTAGCGGCGTAGGCGGTTTGGGGTGCCACACCGGCGGCGATGAGGCGGCGCAGGCCTTCATCCAGGATGATGCCGGCGCCGGCGATGGTGCCGTCTGGCCGCAGGCCCACGCCGCGGGGACCGAGGGTGGCCGCGGCACCGCCGAAGGGGCGGGTGGCACCTGGTTCCAGCCCGGCGATGAGGATGGAGTCTGTAACCGCGATGGCACGGGGGCAGCCGTTGAAGGCGAGCGCCAGGAGGGTGGGGTCTACGTGTACGCCGTCGGAGATGAGGCAGGGGGAGAGGCGCGGGTCCGTCAATGCCACCCCGGGCGCGCCTGGCGCACGGTGGGATAGTGCGGATTGGGCGTTGAAGACATGGGTGACCAGGCTGGCCCCGGAATCGGCGGCGGCGCGCATGATGGCGGCATCCGCTGCCGTATGGCCGAGCGAGACCAGAATGCCGGCGGTGCACAGGCGCGCTATGGCGGACAAGGCGCCGGGCAGTTCTGGGGCCAGGGTTATGAGGCGCAAAGCGGGCAGGGCGAGAATATCGTCCAGGGCCGTGGTATCGGGCAGGCGTAGATCGTGGCGCTGGTGCGCGCCGCGTTTTTCCGGGGCCAGGAAAGGGCCCTCCAGGTGCAGGCCGAGAATGCCGGCGTGGCGGGCCATGGCGATGGCAAGGTTTTTTGCGCCCTCCTGCAAGGCGGCCAGTGGGGCGGTGATGATGGTGGGCAGGACCGAGGTAACGCCGTGCGCCTGCAGCCCGGCGATGAATACATCCCAATCATTGGGGGTCGCGGTGGCGCAATCCACCCCGAAGGCGCCATTGTTATGGATGTCGATGAGGCCGGGGGAGAGGAAGCCGTGGGTGAGCACGATGTCGCCGCTTGTTTCACCACGGGTTTCGCCGGGCAGGATTTCCGTGATCACGCCATCCTCGATGCGGATGGCGCCGGGGCCTGTAAAAGTTTCACCGAGGAAGAGGCGCGGGGCGGATATGATCATTTTTTCTCGCTTCTGTGCCCGGCTTGCTTCTGTGCCAGGTGGGGCTGGTGCCGGGTGAGGGATTTGAACCCCCGACCTTCGGTTTACAAAACCGCTGCACTACCACTGTGCTAACCCGGCGACGCTTTGGCGATGCCGCCTGGTAAGCCGGGCGGCTCTCGTGTTGTGCCGCCGGAAGGCCGGGCGGCGGGAGGTGACTTAACATAATCCGCTTTAGGTTCCACCCCCCACTTGATCAGTTGGGCAACCCCGGTCTATATGCCGCTCCCACGGCAAGGGGCTATAGCTCAATTGGTAGAGCGCCTGCATGGCATGCAGGAGGTCAGCGGTTCGATTCCGCTTAGCTCCACCACCGCCCTTCCCAAATTCTGTCTATTTGCTCCCCCCACTGCTCCCAGAGGCGTGCCCGGATGAAGATTTTCATGCCGGTATTGCTGGTGGTTTTGTGGCGGCGCGGCCGGCCTGGGCTGAGACACCTGCTGCGCGCTGCGCCATGCTTGGTGCAAATAATACGCTGCTGCCCGTGCCCGAATCGCTTGCGGGCGGCGTTAACGCTGTGTTCGGCACCTCCATGCCGGCCAGCATGGTTGCGGCGGCCACGGTGTATCGCTGTGCCGGCGGGCATCTTTTATAGCACGGCCAGATTATCGGCACCCAGAGCCCGCGCCGCGCCTTGCGGTATACGCAGATCATAAAACGGCAGTTTATCGGCTGCGGCCAATGCCTGCCAGTGCCGTAGTTCCGCGCCTCTCGCCGCGTATAGCCCACATGCATGGGCGGCCACTTCGCTCAATGCCAGCGAGATCAACCGCCCGCCACCGGCGCGCCAACTCGCCCAGCCGGCAAAAGCCGCCGTAATCCCGGTCAGCGGATCGGCAATCGCATCTCCCGCGAAAACGCTCTCGCCCCAGCCCTGCCGCATCGCCGCCGTCAGCCCGCCCGCCACCGCCGCGTCATCGCCAAAGCCAATCCAGTTCGCTGCCTCACCCACCCGGCCATGCGCCGTAATGGAGAGCCAGGTCGCCCCCCGTAGCGCTTGCGCCGCCGCATCAATCCCCAGCCCCGCCAAGCCCCGGGGCCGCGCGCTCTCGATGATAATATCCGCCGCACCCACCAGCCGCCGCAGCATTCGCACATCCTCTGCATTGGTAAAATCCAGCGCGACGCTCGCCTTGCCCGCATTCAGCAAATCATAAAACGCAGTATTTCCGCCCCGTGCCCCATCCGGCCGGCGCGTGCTCTCAACTTTAACCACCCTCGCCCCAGCAGCAGCCAGCAGCGACCCCGCCAACGGTCCGGCCCAAAGCGCGGATAAATCCACCACCAGCGGCGCCCCCTCGCTAAAGCGCGGCGCCCCAAGCCGCGCGATGCTGAACGGCTGCGGCGGCGCAGGCACGGCATGGTCCAACGCAATGGCCAGCCCCAACAACCGCCCCTGCTCCAGCAGCGCGTCCACGGGAAGGGTTGCCGCAATACGCGCCAAATCCGTCCAATTCCCCGCTTTGCCAAGCAGCACCGCCTCGCCCAGCAAAGCCGGCACCAGCTCCCAATCCTCATCGCGCGGCAGATTAAGCGCGACCCGGCCATTGGCCGTTTCCAGCAACCGGCAGCTACCATTGGCCGAAATCGCCCCCCGCCGCGTCAGCCCCAGCATCCGCGCCCGTTCGCCCAGCAGCAACGTGCCATTTTCCGGCAGTTCCGCGCCGGGTGCCACCGCCCGCAACGCCGCCAACGCACCGTCCGCCGCCGCGATAAGTGCCACCGGCGCCACCAGCCCGGGCCCATCAGCGCGTCCCGTCACCGCCATCAACCCAGCCCGCCGCCAGGCCAACGCCGGATGATCGCTGGCCACCTCCGGCGCAGCAGCCAAGCCAAACAGCCGCAGCAACGCCGCGGCATGGTTTGCCGCCAGCCCCTCCACCACAACTTCACGCTCAAAACCCTGCATCACACCCCAAGCTTAAGCGAAACCCTGTCCCCGCTCCATGCTTGCGGCTAGACTCACAGCATGGATTACGCCCTCCACCCCTGGATGCTGCGCGCCGATTGGCGCGACGACGAGCGGCCCTACGTCACCGTCGATCTGGCAGCATGGCCGGAAAGCGAGCCCTTAACGCCCTTGCCCGCCGTTCCAGTGCTGGCCACCGGCCCCGCCGCGCACCCACAAGCAAGCCACGCCGACATCATCATCGAAGCCGCCATCCCCCTCGCCACGCTAACCGCCCAAATCGAAAAAGCCCCCCGCGCCGCCGCCACGTTGGTGCAATTGCTGCGCGCCACGGAAAACCTGCCACCAGACCGCGCTTTGCCTTTGGAATCCTTCGCCTTCGCCATGCTGCAAGCTGGCGCGGAACACGCCGCCTGGCTGGCGCAGCAACCCCCCGCCGCCCCGCTCCCGCCCGGCACGCTGCACATGCAACGCGAGGGCAGCACCCTCCACCTCCTGCTAGACCGCCCAAACGGCCTTAACGCCATAGACCGCGCCATGCGCGACGCCCTCTTTGATGCCTTCGCTTTGGCCACGCTCGACACCAGCATCGAGCGCGTACGGCTCCGCACCGTAGGCCGCTGCTTCAGCATGGGCGCCGACCTCGCGGAATTCGGCACCACGACCGACCCCGTGGCGGCGCACAGCATCCGCGCCCGCACCTTGCCCGCCCACCAGATGATCCAACGCCCGGAAATCTACGACATCCACATCCAAGGCGCCTGCGTCGGCTCCGGCCTGGAACTCGCCGCCTTCGCAGCCCGCCTCACCGCCAGCCCGGACGCCTGGTTCCAGCTCCCCGAAACCGGCATGGGCATCCTCCCCGGCTTCGGCGGCTGCGTATCGATCCCCCGCCGCATCGGCCGCCAACGCGCCGCCGCCTTGATGCTCTCGGGCAAACGCATCAACGCCAAACAGGCCCTGGACTGGGGCCTGATCGACGCGATTATGGACGAGCCATCCGCCGGTAGTATCGCAGCTTGAATTTCCGTTCATAACAAGCCCAGTTATTCCAACGGCTGGCTTGCGCCCATTTTGGGCGTTGGATGCCGGCCCGATGATGCCTGAGAACGGAAAGTTGGCGGTGCCATGCCTCAGGCATTGTACCCTACGTGCGCTGGATTCCCAGTGCCGGGCGCAACCACTCAAGACGGGCCTTGAGCGATGCCGGTAATTGGCGTTGCGATTTCGCGCGTGGATAGGGCATTTCGGGGATCGGCGCTGCTGGCGCATTGCGGTCATCCCAATTGTGGAAATGCATCCGGTCCACGTTATCAACGAAACTTTCCGTTTGCACTCCTTCTGCCCAGAGCAGTTCGTGGCTGGCGAGCTCCACATGATAATAGGTGAACTGCTCGGGCACATCGTGCTCGCGATAGATGTTCACCCCATTCACCAGCACCGCCGCCTGAACCAAAATGCCATCGATGAAGAGCGCATGGTCCGGTGAGAGCAACAGGTCACGCACCGGCAGCCCGTCACCCAGCGCCCCCGCGGTGATGCGGATAGGCAGCGCACGGAGCTTATCGGCGAACCGCATATGCACATGGCTCTGCCCCACCCAGAGCACCTGCATCGGACCATTCGCCGTGCGTACCAGACCGCCCGCGCGCAACGCTTCCACAACGGTTTCCCCATCCGGTGTGGCGATATGTGTGCCGGGGTAGAAGCAGAGCACCGTGATATACGCGCCGCTACCGGAATAGTCGTCCGAGGTCACTGTGAACGTGTCGCCCGCATAATTTCCATCAACCGCCAGGCTGAACAAAATGGCGCCGCCGGAGAGCAAATTCAGCTCGCCGCCGCTGATGCTGGCACTCATGCCGGAAGTATAGGCAATCTGCTCGATAGACACAGCACCCCCGATCGCGATCGTGGTATCGGTGGCGGTGCCGCCGGAAATGGCCAGCACGCCGCCGGCGTTGATCTGGGTGAAAGCGGCGCTGCCGCCGGAGGAGACCGTCTCACGCCCATCATAATTGATGACCACATGACTGGCCGTGCCGCCATGCACGTCCTCAGAGCCGTAGTCCAACGTGACGCCAATGGCCGTGCCGCCCGCGTAGATGTTCTGTACGCCCCCGTTGACCATGGTATCCACGGCGGTGCCGCCGGAGGATATGTTTTGATACCCATTGCCACCGACCTGCGTGCCGCTGGCCGTGCCGCCTGAGAAAATATCGAGATGCCCGCCCGATATGACAATGCTGCCGGAGGCAATGCCGGAATCATAAAGCTCCAGCCCGGCACCATTAGCCGTGACGGCGATCGCCGTGCCGCCGGCGGATATATTCGCATTGGTACCAGCCAGAATCGTGCCGCTGCTCAGCACGCCTCCAGACTGCACGATCACCCCGTTCACGCCGCCATTGCTGATGGTGAGGTTGATTGCTGTGCCGCCGGAGATGAGCGCCGTGCCGCCGGTAATGGTGGTGCTGGTGGCCACGCCCCCCAGGGCCACGATGATCTCACCGCCGCTGTTGACGGTCGTGCCGACGGCGGTACCGCCATTATAGACATATTCAGTATCGCCACTGTTCAGCACGAGACCGCTAGAGGTTGCACCTGAATAGAGATATGTGTCGGACATGGGGGTTCCTTTGCGTCTTTGTCACGAAGTCTCCGTGGCAATACATTGTGCCGCAGATGGCCCGCCAGACTTCAGCGTCTCATCATTTGATCCAGCGTCTCAATGTCCGGCATTGTGCTTTACTGCCGGGGGCTGGCGCAGTCGCGGCGCATTGCACCCGGCGTCATGCCATACTGGCGTTTGAA
Source organism: Acidocella sp. (assembly GCA_026224875.1). GTDB lineage: Bacteria > Pseudomonadota > Alphaproteobacteria > Acetobacterales > Acetobacteraceae > Acidocella. The sequence continues at coordinate 11,877 of JAMFRU010000079.1, read as the reverse complement.
CATACGCGTGAAACAGGCATGATCGGTAAAGCCACTTTGATACGATATGCTACTGATCAACAGGCGGGAATCGCCATTCGTGCACAACAGCCGGACAGCATGGGCCAGACGCAGACGTGAAATGGCGGCGGCGACCGTTTCGCCCTGTTTGCCGAAAGCCCGGTACAAGGTGGCGCGCGAACAGCCTATGGCGGCAGCAATTTGCAGTGGTGACAGGCCCGGATTGGTGCAGTTGCGGGAAATCACTGCTAGTGCCGCGTGATACGTTCCTGAATCGACATATTCTGGCGCGGCCTGGCGTGAAGCCTGCTGGCGGGAAGCCTGCATATGCAGAATGGCCAGGGCCATATCCCGGGCGGCGCCGATGGCGACGGCGCGCTGGGCGGGAAGCATGTTGCCGGCCTGGCCGAGGGTGGCCAGCAGATGGTGGCGCAGCAATGTGGCGAGCCCCTGGGACGGCAGCAATTGCCCGGCGAGCCGGGTAGGATCTCCGGCCACGGCCTGTACCTGGTCGCGGGGGAGGAACATGCTGATGATGCGAAAATCCGCGCGCTCTATTGCAACGGGCCGAGCACAGTCGAGCACGGTCATGTCACCAACCTGCAGGCGCTGCGCGCCGGTGGGCCCAAGCGTGACTCCGGCCCCAGCCACCAGGAAATCGATGGAAATATCATTGACGCCGTCACGAGCACAGCGCTGCATGCTGCGCTCCGCCTGGACTGAATTTCCACTCAGGCATAGCAGTTCTGCCCCCTTATCACCGCTTAGGCGCAGCAGACGTGCCTGGAGGGCGCGACGCTCCTCCAGGCGGCCCGTGGCGTCGAGCCGGCGGAACACGGTGCCATACCAGTAATCAGCACGCTGACGCGGTGGAACCGCGTCAGTCGAAAACATTGACATATGGCCAGCCTGGCCGGGCAGTGGGTCTTGCTGGGGAAATAACGAGGCGGGTCGCGATGCCATTCGATCGGTCCAATGCAATCCAGCAACAAAATACCAGCAACAAATATACCGGCAACCAAAGCCGGCACAATGCACAGTGCCGCATGTATCGGGCGGCGGTGCAAAACCCCGGGCAGGATGTAAGACAGGCCGCCTCATCAGGCGGCGAATTGCGGGCCAGCTCAGCATATGTCCGTTTCGCAGCGTTTTAACCTGCAAGCAGACCGCCGCTTCCGGCCCGTTACGGAAATTCAGGCTCGGATACTATACGCCCATCAATGAGCGTGGTTCTGACGAGATCGGCAGACAAAAACTCCCGCGCCTCCTGCCATGGCTTAGCCAGTAGGCATAAATCCGCCGGCGATCCCACCGCGATGTAACGCATCCGTCCCAGCTCCACGGGATCAGCCAAAAACAAGGCCAACGCCTCCTCCGGCGTCAGCGCCTCTTCCGCCCCGAGCATCTGTCCCCCCCGGGTCCGGCGCGAAACCGCCGCCGCCATCGCCGCCCAAGGGTCTGCCGCGCCGAACGGCGTATCGCTCCCCCCGGCCATCACCACACCGGCCTCCCGGAAAGCCCGCAAACGGTACAAATACGGCCAATCCTCGGGCGGAATATCGGCCAGATACGCATCGCCCCGCTCCGCCACGAAATTTGGCTGTACCACCACCGCCAGTCCCAGCGCCGCAATCTCCCGCAGCTGCTCATCCGGCGTTACCGAGGCATGTTCGATCCTATCTCCCGGCATCACCCCCGCCTCGCGCAACGCCGCCAGTGTGAACACCAGCTCGGCCAACGTCACACAATGCACCGCCGCCACCCGGCCTTGGCGGTGCGCCGCCTGAATCGAGCCCACCACCGCGTCAAATTCCGGCAACTGCGCCTCGTGCAAATGGATTTTGAACGGACCCCGCGTCACGCCAGAAATTTGGCTCAGTGCCAACTGCCCCGCCAGCACCACCCGCTGCGGCAACGCCCCGCTTTCATGTTCACGCGCAAACCAGGCGGCGGTGGCATCGTCATTCCCCGGGCTCATCTCGGTCACCCCGGTCACGCCAAACCGCGCATATGCCGTGCCCACTGCCGCAAACGAGGGCGGCGTTCCCCCCAGCACCCGGCGGACAAAACCGTCATCATCGAACAACTGCCCGGTTCGCACATCCAGCCCCGGGGGCGCCACCCCGCCCGCCAGCAAAACCTCCAGTCCGGCGGAGTTAAACACCCACATCCGCCCGGTGCGATGCTGCACCCGCACCGGCCGGTGCGGCGCCACAGCATCCAGCCATTCCCGGTCAATCAGCGCCCCGGTCACGCATTCATGGTAGCCAATGCCTCGCAGCCAACCCTCGCCGGCCTGCCCGAGTACCGCCGCCAGCCCAACCGCATCCTCCACCCCAGGCGGCCCACATCGTACGGAGCCCATAGCGGCCGCCGTAGCCGCCACATGCACATGATGATCATGCAGCCCGGGGATCAACAACCCGCCCCCAGCCTCAATCACCTGCTCTCCATCGCAGGGTTCAAAAACGCCAATATCCGCAACCAGGTTCCCCCGGATGCGGATATCGGCAACTCGTCCCTGTAGCAGTTCAGCGCCGCGGATCAGCAGCGCGGGCATGGGGTTAGGCCAGCAACCGCCGCACCTCGCGGCGCAGCAGCTTGCCCATCTCGTTATACGGCAGCGCCTCCACCACCAGAATCCGCTCCGGCACGCGCGACGAGCGCAACCGATCCCGGATCAGCGTCTTGATCTCGGCGTCGCCAGGGTGCTCGCCCTTCAGCGAAATCACGATCGCCACCGCCTCGCCCCATTCGCTTGAGGGCACGCCAACAGCGGCCGCATCGGCAATGCAGGGGTGGGTCAGCAGCACATCCTCGATCTCGCCCGGCGATATATTCTCACCACCGCGCACGATCACATCATCCGCCCGGCCCGAGAGGAACAGATACCCCTCGTTGTCGAGATACCCCGCATCACGCGTCGGGAACCAGCCGCCCGCGATCAGCGCGGAACGCTCGCGATACTCGCCGGAGACCTGGTCGCCACGCACATAAATCTCGCCGGCCTCGCCGGGCGGCAGCACATTGCCATCCTCATCGCGGATTTCCAGCTCGATGGTCGGCAGCGGCTTGCCGACAGAACCAAGACGCGCCCGCACCGCGGGATCTTCCGAGCCATGTGCCGCGCGATGCTCCTCGGGCCCCAGAATTGCCACGGTCGAGCTGGTTTCGGTCAGCCCATAGGCATTGGCGAAGTTTGCCTGCGGGAACAGATCCAGCGCCCGGATAATCAGCTCCAGCGGCATGCGCCCGCCACCATAGGCAATGGCCTTCAAATGCGTCAGATCCGGCATATTGCTGCCATCGCCCAGCGCCTCGACAATGCGCGAGAGCATGGTCGGCACCACAAACGCGTTGGTTGCCTTCTCCGCCGCCGCCAGATCGATCCACACTTTCGGGTCGAACGCGGGCAGCAGGATAATCCGCCGCAGCGCGTAGATCGAGCTGAGCAGTGCCGCGATCCCGGCAATATGATACGGCGGAACGCTCACCAGCACAGATTCCGCCGGCTCCGCCGCGCCAAACTCCACCGTGCCCAGAATATAGGACACAAGGTTGGAGTGCCGCAGGATCGCCGCCTTGGGTGCCGCGGTGGTGCCGCTGGTGAACAATTGCACGGCAATGCCTTCGCCCTCGCCAGCCTCACGCTCCGGCTCAGCCGAAGCCTCGGCCTGCTTCACGAAGTCTTCCCGCGCAAACACTTTGTGTGTGGCATCCGGTGCCAGTTTGGCCACGCGGGAAATATCGCCCACAATAAACGCGGGCTCAATACGCGCCAGCAGCCCGGCCAAATCCGTATCGGCCAGCCGGTAGTTCAGTGGGCAATACGGCACATCGGCCAGCGCCGCGCCAATCAGCGCAATCGGTGCCGCCTCACTGCCGGTATCCAGCAGTGCCACATGGGTGCAGCCGCTTGCGGTAATCCGCACCGCCGCCCCGGTCGCCGCCGCCCAGAGTTCGGCATAGGTCCAGTTCCGGCCATCGCAGGTCAGACCCACACGGTCCGGCTCGGCATCGGCCGCCATTTTCAGAAGCAGGGAGATATCCACGGGGCAAAAACCTCAATCAGATGATGGCAGCGGTTTGGCGTCCTTGAGGTGCAAGGCAACCCCGTCCAGCGACAGCGAGCCTGCACCCGGCTTTATGCACAGCACTTCGAGTGTCGCCGTGGCATCGGTATAGCGCTTGCCCATCTTGGTGGTCTCGGCAAAGGCCGGGTCGATCACCCCTTTCTCAGCAGCCCGTTCGGCCACCATCGGCGCGCCGCCGCAAGCCAGAACCCCGGCAGCCGGCACTTTCACCACCAGCACCTCGGTATCGCACACCGCACTCTTCAGTTTCATTCCGGCTTTCAAAGTCTCTCTCCGTATCTGGGTCTTACTAAGCACTCGCTTCAAGCGATCGCGCCGGCCGCCTTAAGCGCCTCAATCTTATCCCATTCCATCCCAAGTTCCATCAGGAAAGTCTCGGTATGTTCGGAGGCCTGCGGCGCGCGGGTGGTCACCACCGGCTCGTGGTTGAACTGGATCGGGTTGCGCACAATCTTCATCGGCGGCCCGCCGTCCACAACCTCGACCTCGATGATCATGTCGTTGGCCAGCGCCTGCGGGTCGCTGGCAAGCTCGAGTATGCTCTGCGCCGGTGCCCATTGGCCCTTGTAGGTCCGCAGATGCTCGCGCCAATAGGTGAACGGCTTGGAGCCGAACGCCTCGACGATAATCCCGGCGGCCGCCGCCCAATTGGTCATAAGCGCGCGCGCCTCGGAGAAGCGCGGGTCATCGGCCAGCTCGGGCCGGCCGAGATGGTTGAAGAAGTCACGGATATAGGGGCCGGGGGTGAGCGTACACATGTTGATCACGCCGCCATCGGCACAGGTGTAATTGCCCATGAACGGGTTGCCCGGCGAAGCACCGGACCTCGGCATGGCCGCGCGCGGCGTAACACCAGATTCAATCGCCTGGATGATGCTCATGCCGCAGGCCCACCAGGCCGTGCTCATCAGCGAATTGTCGATTTCAGTCGCCTCGCCGGTGCGCTCGCGGTGGAACAGTGCCGCCGAGATGGCGCCAGCGGTGAACATCGCGCCAATCGAATCACCAAAAGCCGGCCCGACCTGGCCGAGCACGCCCGGAATTTCCGGCGGGGTCAACGCATGGGCGATGCCGCTGCGGGTCCAGAACGCGGTGCCGTCAAAACCGCCGACCTCGCGTTCGTCGCCCTTGTCGCCATAGGCCGAGCCGCGGGCGTAAATAATGTTCGGGTTGGCGGCACGGATGTGCTCGATGTCTATCTTGTTCTTCTGGCGCGAGGCCGGGAGGTAGTTGGTCAGGAACACATCGGCGGTTTTGGCGATCTCATAGATCACCTCCTGGCCTTCCTTGGTCGAGATATCCACACCGACGCTGCGCTTGCCGCGGTTGGGGTGTTCCATCATGCCATTGCGCAGGGGGTTCAAATTTTGGCCGCCCAGGTTGATGAAGCCGCGCTGCGTATCGCCGCGCACGGGATGCTCGATCTTGATGACATCGGCACCCCAATCGGCCAGCACACCGCCTGCTGCCGGCACAAAGGTGAACTGTGCCACCTCAAGTACCCGAATACCCTTCATAACCTGTGTCATCGCGAACAATCCTACCCTGGAGACGATTGAATGATTTTATCTGCCGCCACCCGGCGGTTGCCATCTCTTAAGCTATAAGGCAACCCCATAACCGGTACAGCGTCGCTTTTCGCAAGGGCGGGAGGTATCGTCGCCACGATAAACACCAGCCCCAAGCTGCATTCCCGCCTTGTAGATGGCGTTCCGGGATTACCCGCATGTCCAGTACAAGCAGCCCTATACGAGCAAGGGGGGCCGAAGCCCCCCTTGTCCAGCACCCTTACTCAGCAGCCGGCTTCACAAACAGCCGGGGCGGCAGCAGGAAGCAGGCCAGCGCGGGCAGCAGAATCATCGCCCCCAGCATGTTCCACAGGAACATGAAGGCGAGCAGTAGCCCCATATCCGCCTGGAACTTGATCGGCGCGAAAATCCAGGTGCTCACGCCAAGCGCCAGGGTAAATCCGGTCAACAGCACGACCTTACCGGTGGACATCAGCGTCTCATAATAGGCTTCCGAGAGCGGCAGGCCGCCACGCAGGAAGCGCAGCAGAATGCTCAGCACATAGAGCGCGTAATCCACGCCGATACCCACACCCAAAGCCGAGACCGGCAGTGTGGCCACCTTGATGCCGATATGCAGCCACACCATCAGCGCCTGCGCCAGGATCGAGGTGATAACCAGCGGGATGATGGCGCACAGCACCGCGCGCCAGGATTTAAAGGCGATGAAGCAGAAGATGACGACGACCGTGTAGATCAGCACCAGCATGATGGTATTGGCCTGCGCCACCACGATGTTGGTTGCCGCCTCCACGCCGGCATTGCCACCCAGCAGCGACATTTTGAAGCCGGGCCCTTGATTGGCCGGATCAACGATGAACGCATGCGCAGCATTCACCACGGCATCCAACGTTGCCGCTTTATGGTCCACCAGCGAGATATTGAGCGGGACGAACGAGCAGTCGAAATTCATCACCGTGCGTGGCATGGCAAGCTGGGTCTGATAATTCAGGTCAGGATCCGGCTCGATCCCGAACCATTTCGGCGAACCCTCGGTCAGGCCGGACACGATATAGGACACCAGCAACGACACCGAAGAAGCCGACTTCACCTGCGGCATCTGCTGCAGTTGCCACTGCAGCCGGTCCAAGGTGGAGAGCGTCGGGTAATCCAGGCAGCTGCCAGGCGGCGTATCGACCATCACCACCATTGAATCACTGCCGACGGCATAATGCTGGATGATGAACGCATTGTCCTTATTATATTGCGAGGACTGGCGCAGCTCCGGCGCACCGGGGTCGAGATCGCCGATCTGCACATTGCGGCCGACATAATAGCCGACACCAGCAACCACCAAGGAAACCACAATGGCCGCCGCCGCCCAGCGCTTACGCGTAAACAAATCCAGGAATGCCCAGACCGGGTTGCGCTTGCTGGTGTAATTAACGCCCGTGCGCTGGCTGCGCTCGGCCGCCAGCGGGTTCACGCCGATATAGCTCAGCGTGATCGGGATGAGGATGAGGTTGGTGATGACGAGCAGTGCCACACCGATGGTCGCCACCGTCGCCAGCTGCTGGATCGCGCCGATGCGGATCACCATCAGCACGGCAAAGCTGGTTGCATCGCACACCAATGCCACAAAGCCCGCCAGGAACAGGCGGCGGAAGGTGTAGCGCGCGGCGACAAGCCTATGCGTGCCACGGCCGATATCCTGCATCACGCCGTTCATTTTCTGCGCGCCATGGCTCATGCCTATGGCGAACACCAGGAACGGCACCAGCACGGAGTACGGCGTAAGGTCCAGGCCGAGCAGCGCCAGAATGCCCATCTGCCACACCACGGCGGTGAGCGAGGCGGTCACCACAAGTGCGGTGGAGCGTATACAGCGCGTGTACCAGTACAGCATCAGCGTGGTGATGATGATCGAGACCAGGAAGAAGCCGAGAATCTCATCGATGCCGTTGATCATGTCGCCCACGACCATCGCGAAACCGATGATGTGCAGCGTAACACCCTGGCTGTTGTATTTCTTGCGCAATTCGTTGAACTGCTTGGCCAGCTGGCCGTAATCGAGCGGCTGCCCGCCCACATTCAGCAACAGCGGCGCATTGATCATCGAGGATTTATAATCGAGCCCGACCAGCGTGCCGATGATGCCGGCATTTTGAATATGCGTTGCCACCTTCTGCAATGCGGCCGGCGAACCGTCATAATTCTGGTCCATCACGCGGTCGCCGGTAATGCCGTCCGGCGTTACCAGCTGCCAGGTGGTCTGCGGGCTCCACAGCGATTGCATGAACGGGCGGTTAACGCCCGGCAGCAGATATACCTCGCTGCTGAGATTCTGCAGCACTTGCAGATAATGCGCATCCAGGATGGTGCCGTTGTTGGCGACCACCGCCACCTGCACGGCGTTCGAAGAGGTCGATAGATCGTCATAATGGTTGAGGTAGTTGACGATATAGGATTGATGCACCGGGATCATCTGCGAATAATCGGCCGATAGCCGGACCTTCGTCGCCTCAAACCCCAGAAAGAGCGTGGCGATCGCGCAGATGATCATGATGATCGGGCGATTATTGAACAGAACGCGCTCGACGAGGGATCCTGACCCCTTATCGAAATCGTCCAGGTTGGCGATGACGGGTGCGGTACTTGGTCTATCCAACTTAACCCAATTCCTCTTCTTCGCCGGGCCTCCCCGGCCCGGTCTCGTTAACAATCGCGGGGGCGTGTCACAGTATCACCGTGCCATGGCATCACTGTGCCACGGCATCGCAGCGCCATGGCACGCGGCCCCGCTCCCCGCGCGGGCCCGCATCGGGAACATACAAGTCTAACCTTGCATCTTCCCTTGCATCGTAGACAAATCAACCGGAAACACGCCGACGCTGGACAGGATCAGGAAGCTTTCCGGCCCTGTCGGCAGCAGCGTGTTAATGCCCATAACCGGGTTGCGCTGCATCAGGGTGAACGTTTTGCCATGGTCCTTGCTCATCCACAGGCCTCCGCCGGAATCGCCCGCCACCAGCAAGGCGCCATTGGCCAGGCTGATCACCGCATTCACGTTCGACGTGCCGGGGAAATTCACCGCGTTCCAGGTCTTGCCCTGGTCGGTGCTGAGATACATCTCGCCTGCCACACCGTAAGCCAGAACGCCGCCGGCGCCGGTATCCATAATACCGAACAGCGTGGCGGGGTTGGCGGCGTTAACCTGCGTCAGCTGCGGGAAGGTCTGGCCGCCATCGGTCGATTTGAAGATCAGCCCCGTTTCGGAGGTGAGGTAATAAGCCCCGCCGATCGCCGCCGCGCCATAGATATTCTGGGCAACCGGGTCGCCGATATTCATGCTCCAGTCTACCCAGGTCTTGCCGCCATCGGTGCTGTGCTCGGCAAAACGATAGGTGCCGAACGCAAAAATCTCGGTCTCGCTCACCGGCAGCAGCGACAAAAATGGCTTGTCCGGGCCCTGACCGCTCAGAATCTGCGCGCGGCGCGTGGCGTGGTCCGCCGCATCGTCGCCAGGCTTTTGTGCCGCGACATAAGCCTGCGTCGCCGTGTTCATCAGCGCGATCTCGCCAACGCCGTCGAGCTGCTTCACCCAGGTCACGCCGCCATCCTCGGTTTTGAGGATCACGCCCAGCGCGCCGGTGGCCCAGCCGACTTTGGGGCTGGCAAAGGCAATGGAGGTGAGGGTGGCGCTCACGGGCACCTTCGCCTGGTGCCATGTCTGCCCGGCATCATCTGAATAGATGATAACGCCCTGCTCGCCGGCGGCGAACACGCGCGACCCGGCGGATGCACCGGCGATGAAATACAGCCGGGTGAGGTTCAACACCGGCAAAGCCGGTTCGGCCAGCTGCGGATACTGCGGCACATCGGCTTGAGCCGGCACTGCCAGCATGGTGGCAACGCCGGCACCCAGAATCCCGGCACCCAAAAACCCACCCAAAAGCGATGAAAGCACAGTCCGGCGGTGCAGCATTATCTTGTCAGTTTCCATTCAGGCTCTTCTTAAATTTATTGTCCAACCTTACAGTTCCCGTATCTGCGTACAGGCTGGACGTAGCGTTGCGCCCTTACATGCATCAGGACCGCGCTATTGACAACATGGCCCAAGGCCTATTTTCGCGGCATTTTTCCTGGGGCTTTTGGCCGAACCCCTACGCTGCACCGCAAGAAATACGGACGGACCACCGCCGCGCACCGCCAACCCACGGTAACACCACCGTCCTAACCATCTGTGGGTGCTGAGACAGGCCTCAGCACCCGGACGCGGCTGGGCGCTGGCACGCTGACATCGCGGCATATGCCGCACGGCCCGCTCCCCCGCTCCCGCTGTCATGCCGGCCCGCGCGCCGTATTCTACAATCCACTGAAAAACCATCATAATAATCAAGGCCCGCCATGGTAATCACTTTGCCGTGACGCTTGCCGTGACGCTTGTCGTGACGCGCGGATTTGCCATTCCGCCGCAAAACCAAATCGCAGGGGCGATTTCCGCCAAAGGCAATTGATCGCTCCACCCGGTTGCGGCTCTAGTGGTCCGCAAATATGTCTAATAAACTCGGTCTGAAAAACTTCCGGGACGGCCGTAATCGCTCTGTATTGAAAGATGTTGCCATGAAAATACGTATCGAGAAGGCCCAATGCACCGGTAACGCCCGCTGCCACGCCGTCGCCGAGCACCTCTATCCGCTCGATGACGCAGGCTATATCGCCATCGAAGGCTTCGACGTGCCGCCAGGCGAAGAAGCTTTGGCCCGCCGCGGCGCCCGCGCCTGCCCCGAACGCATCATTTTCGTCGAAGACGATAAAGCCTGAACAACTGGACCAGCCTGCCCATGAAATTTTGACGCCAGCCGCCGCGCCGCGCGCTGCGGAGGCCGCATTTGCATATTAAGGATATAAAGAAATGACCGAAGAAGCCCCGCATATGCTCGTCGAAGAGTATGGCGCCATCCTCATCTGCACGCTCAACCGGCCCGAAAAACTGAACGCGCTGAGCCGCCAGACGATGGAAATTTTTGAAGCCGCGGTCCACCGCTTCCGCGACACGCCGGAACTGATGGTGATGCTGATCCGCGCCACCGGCCGCTATTTCTCCGCTGGCGCAGACCTGCGCCAGGGCGGCGGCGCGCCGCCGGACTACACCAAAGGCTCCGCCATACGCGAAAACCACCGGCGCCAGCTCAACGGCATGCAGCGCATCTATGACGAAATGGAGCATATCGAAAAACCATTCGTCGTTGCCCACCAAGGCACCTGCGTCGGCGGCGGGCTGGAAATGTCGCTCTCCTGCGACTTCCGCATCGCAGCCGAGTCCGCCAAATATAGTTTTCCGGAAAGCAAATTCGGCTCGCTCCCAGCCTCCAACGGTGTCTCCCGCCTCACCCGCATCGTCGGCACCCACTGGACCCGTTACCTCGTCATGGGCAATTTCGTCGCCGATGCCCGCAAAGCCGAAATCATGGGCCTGGTCCACGAAGTCTTCCCCGATGAAGGCTTCCAGGAACGCGCCCTGGAATTCTGCCGCCACCTCACCAAAAACGACGGCGAACAAATGGGCACCGCCAAACTCGCTATTGAGCTCTGCAACGACGTAAGCCGCGACCAGGCCCGCCACGTAGAACGCATGGCCAACGCCACGCTGATGATGTCGCCGCATTTTAGCGAAAACATGCGCAAGCATCTCACCAATGTCGGCGGCAAGAAATAATGGCTGACCCAGCCCACGCTGAGCACACGGAGCGCGGCCAGCGCGGCCGCGATACGTTTCGTGAGGTCCTGGGCTTCGAAGCCCAGGCCGAGCCCACCACCCCGCTCACCCAGGCCGCGCAAAACTTCATCTTCGCGGAGGTCTGGAACCGCCCCGGATTAGACCGCCGCTCCCGCCGCTGGATCACCCTCTCCGCCGTAACGGCAGCAGGTGCCACCACGGCAATGCGCACCTACGCCAAAGCGGCCTTGGACAGCGGCGACATCACCATGGAAGAACTACGCGAATTCATCCTCCAATTCGCCGTCTTCCAAGGCTTCCCCAAAGCCGTCGAATTCGAGCTCATGCTCAACAAGCTGGAATCGGAGAGGTAAAAAGGCAAGGGGGCTCTGCCCCCCTTGACCCCCCGCTGGGGCCTGAGGCCCCAGACCCCCGATAGCTTAAGAATTGAAAAGGGCCCTGCCTCCGACTGTTGAAACAGCGAGATGGCAGGGCCCTTTTCAATTCTTTAAAACTAATGGGGTCTGGGCCTCAGGCCCAGTGGGGGTCGAGGGGG
>JAMFRU010000078.1 GCA_026224875.1 Acidocella sp. | reverse complement strand
TTGATTTGCCCTGAGAAGGGTGTCCTGCCCTGGGTGGCGCCCCAGGGCAGGACGGTTGGCGTCGGATCGATCCGCCCTTGGCCGTTATGGGCCGCAGCGTAGCTTGATCGCGCCGCGCCGCGCCCAGTGGCGGCGGAGCGGCTCGTCGTAGAAGCGCAGCAGCACCCAGCTTAAGGCCACGGCCAGCACCATTGCAGCAACCCCATGCCCATGGAGCCGGAACACCGCGCGCAATACCGGCTCGTGGATAGCATAGACCGGGTACGACAAGGCACCGCACCAGTACCAAAGTCTGTGCAGTTGCGGCGTCTCTCGCGCCTGCGCGCCCAGACACAGCAGCAACGGAAAGGCCAGGAGCACACAGCCCATGTCATACCACCAGCCGCAATCCGGCACGGCCAGCAATGCGGCCAGACCAAGAGCGGCAGCAAAATCCGGCAAGCGCGGCAGGTGCTCATGCAGCCGGTACTGCCAGATGACCACCCCTGCCGTGAATGAGACCGCAACGCGCGGAAATCCTGCTAGAAAGGAGGGAATGGAAGAGAAACCGACATCCCTAACCCCCCCGGCCAGATGCGCGATAACAGCCAACAGAGCGGCGGCACCAACAATGAGCAGCACGGCGCGCATGGCATCCCCGCCCGGCCGCCGTGCGGCGACGTAATACGCCACATTGGCGCAGACTTCGAAAAACAACGACCAGATTGGCGTGTTAGCCGGGAATGCGGCTTCATGAAACGCAAGTCCCAAAGGCAGAAGCACAAAACTTGCGGCGTTGAGCCAGAACAATTTATCGGCACCGCCGCTCCAACCTGGGCTGAAGGCCAGGGCCCCCAACACCCCACCGGCAAAAATCATAGGATACAAGCGTATCAGGCGTCGCCAGGCGAAGGCGCGGAACCCGAGCCCGGCCTGAACACGCGCCGTATAGGCATGCGCTATCACAAAGCCGCTCAAGGCAAAAAAGAAGTCAACCGCCAGATAGCCATGGCGCGGGTACCAGGGCGCGCCGAAGCCAAAGCCCGCATGCCCCCACAGCACAGCAAAAGCGGCAATGCCGCGCATGCCGTCCAATACCAAGAAGCGCTGTGCCTTCATTCCAGCGGCAGCGGCGGGTCGTAATCCACGCTCATAAAATATAGCCCCTCGGCCGGGGCGGTCTGGCCCGCCAGAGCGCGATCGCGGGCCGCCAGCACCTCGGCCACCTGGGATTCCGGCCAGCTGCCATCGCCCACCCGCATCAGGCTGCCGACAATGTTGCGCACTTGATGATGCAAAAAGGAGCGGGCGCGAGTCTCGATAAAAATTTTATCCCCTTCGCGCGTCACGGACAACGAATCCACCGTGCGCATCGGGCTTTTGGCTTGGCAGGCCGAGGCCCTGAATGACGAAAAATCATGATGCCCAACCAGAATTTGCGCGGCACGGTGCATCGCCGCCGCATCCAATGGCTGGCGCACATGCCATACGCGGTTCGCCTCCAAAGCCGGCTGCACCGGGCGGTTGGAGATGATGTAGCGATACGAGCGCGAGACGGCCGAAAACCGCGCATTCCAGCCCGCCGGCGCCGGGCAGCAGCGTAGCACCACGATGGGGTGCGGGCGCAGGTGAAAATTCATGCCCTCGCGAATCCGGAAGGGGGGCAGATCCTGCAGCTCAAGCTGCACAACCTGGGCGCAGGCATGCACCCCGGCATCGGTTCGGCCAGAGGCAAGGCATTCGGTCATCGCCCCGCCACCGCGCAGTTTTACCCCGGCTTCCGCAATCACCTGCTGAATGGCGAGGCCGTGTTTCTGCCGCTGCCAACCCATGAAGGGTGTACCGTCATACTCGATCTCAAGTGCCCAGAGCGTCAATAAAACCGCGCCCCTTCCGGTGGCGTGAAGCCGCGCAGAAACTCCTGCGTGCTCATGGCGGCACGGCCGGCGCGTTGCAGCCGGGTCGGGCGCAGCGCCCCCTCACCACAGGCAATGGTAAACCTGTCGTCGATGATCTCGCCCGGCACGCCCTCGCCCGGCACCACATCGGCGGCAAGAAATTTGATAACCATATCGCCCAGCAGGGCCAGAGCGCCGGGCCAGGGGTAATAAGCGCGGATGAGCCGCTCCAGCTCCACCGCCGGGAGCAGAAAATTCAACCGCGCATCCTCGCGGGACAATTTGGCCGCATAGGTCGCCAACTCATCATCCTGCACCACGGGCGGGCTGGGTTCGGCCAGCTCACGCAGCACCAGCCGGGCGCCGATTTCGGCCAACGCATCATGCATATCCGCCGCTGTATCACGCGGCCCGATGCGAATCGCCTCGCGCCGCAGCATCGGGCCGGTATCCAACCCGGCTTCCATCTGCATGATGGTAATGCCCGTCTCGTCATCCCCCGCGGCAATGGCAGCCTGGATGGGAGCGGCTCCGCGCCAGCGCGGCAGCAACGAGCCATGAATGTTCAAACAGCCGCGCACCGGGGCATCCAGAAAATCCTGCGGCAAAATCAACCCGTAAGCCGCCACCACGGCCGCATCGAGCCCCAGACTCTGGAAATACACCAGCTCCTCGGCATTATTGCGCAGCTTCTTGGGCGTCCGCACCGCCAGCCCCAAAGCCTCGGCCGCCTGATGCGCCGCGCATTTCTGCTCCTTCTGGCCCCGCCCGGCCGGCTTGGGCGGCTGGGCGTACACCGCCGCCACCTCATGCCCACCCGCCACCAGCGCCTGCAACGCCGGAACCGAAAACGCCGGCGAGCCCATAAAGGCAAGCTTCATCGTTTGCCCTTAAGCTCTTTTTGAGCCTTCGCCAGCTTGCGGAGCAGCATATTGCGCTTCAGCGGTGTCAGATAATCCACAAACAGCACGCCGTTCAAATGGTCGATCTCATGCTGCAGACACGCCGCCAGCAGCCCATCGGCCTCGATCTCCTGCTTCACCCAATGCTCATCCAGATACCGGATTTTCACCCGCGCCGGCCGTGTCACATCGGCATATTGCTCGGGCACGGAAAGGCAGCCCTCCTGCTGCACAACTGTCTCCTCGGAGGCACCGATGATCTCGGGATTGATCAGCGCAATCGGCGTCGGCACGTCATTGGGCGCCACATCCACGGTGATCACGCGCAAATGCCGCCCCACCTGCGGCGCCGCCAGCCCAATGCCCGGCGCCTTATACATGGTCGCGAACATCGAGGGGATCAGCTTGGCCACCACGGCCTTATCCGCCGGCGTCACGGCCCGTGCCATTTTACGCAATTGCGGGTCGGGGCAGATCAGAACGGGCAGAAGCGGGGCCTGGGTTTGTAAATCGGACATGCCCAGCATGTAATCCGCATAAACCGCGCCTGCAACGCATTAGCGTTGCATCTGGGATGCACATCCAACGAGTATCTGGGATGCACATCCAACGAGCATCTGGAATGCACCCTCCACGCACCCCCTTGCATACACGCGCCATTATGCCCAACATATGAACAGGACGCCTATTCCCAGGGTCCGCAACCGCTGCACAGCAACGCTTCGCTCAATTCGGGGGAGCCCTACCATGACGACACGCGTATTCACCTCGCCTCTCTTTCTCGGTTTCGACCATCTCGAACAGATGATCGAGCGCGCCGCGAAAAACTCTTCGGACGGCTACCCGCCTTACAATATCGAGCAGCTCAGCCCGATCTCACTGCGTATCACTCTGGCCGTGGCCGGTTTCACCATGGACGACCTGCAAATTACGCTTGAGGATAATCAGCTGGTAATTAGAGGGCGGCAAAATGACGACGGACAAGGCCGCGTCTTTATTCACCGCGGCATTGCCGCCCGCCAGTTCCAGCGGGCCTTCGTAATCGCGGAGGGAATAGAGGTGAAAGGGGCCTGGCTCGACAACGGCCTGCTGCATGTGGATCTGGTCCGGCCGGTGCCGCAGCCGGTGGTTAAAACCATCCCCATCAGCCGAGGCCAAAGCAAGGCCGTAACCCCCGCCCGCACGGTGGATGGCGCCCCGCGTGGTCCTGAAGCGCGCGGCCCGGAAGAGAGCGGCCGACTCGGCGCTGAAGAGTAAGCTCTTACATGAGGGCGCTTACATAAGGGATTAATGACCATTCCGGCAAAACAGCTGGAAACGACATGAGACCATACGCAAATAAGACATATTGCTGTCGCAGAGTGAGACTCGCCAAACAGACGGAACTCACGAACGGCATGAAAGGATTGTTCGATGAACATCAAGAATCATGACGGCACGGCCAATTTCGTTCCCGGCACTGTGCTGGACATCCACCACATCTCCCCGGCCCAGCTGGGCCAGCTGGGGCTGGAGGAAATCGCCTTCGTGAAACCGGTAATGACCGATACCGGCCCGGCCTTCGCCATCCACGCCGCCGACGGCACACCAATGGCCATCGCCTCCGATATCAAACTCGCCAGCGCCGCGATCATCCAACACGACATGCTGCCGAACCTGGTCCACTAACCACCTGCTGGGGCCAGGTCCTGGGGGCTGGGGGGTGTTCCACGGAAAAAGCCAGGGCTCTGCCCTGGACCCGCCAAGGGCCGAAAGGCCCCAGACCCAGGGCCAGGCCCTAGCAACTGTAAGGGCCGGGTGGTAAGCCGCGCGGCATGTCGCTCGTAATTGCTTTGCCCAAAGGCCGTATCCTGGATGAGGCCGGTCCATTGCTGGCCCGCGCCGGGATTTTCCCCGCGGCGGACTATGCCGATGAGTCCTCCCGCCGCCTGCGCTTCCCCACCAACCATCCGGAGCTGGACATTATCCGGGTCCGCTCCTTCGATGTCGCCACTTTCGTGGCATTCGGTGCGGCCCAGCTCGGCATTTGCGGCGGCGATGTGCTGGCGGAGTTCGACTACCCCGAGGTCTACGCCCCGCTGGATCTTGGCATCGGCAAATGCCGCATCTCCGTCGCCGAACCCAAGGGCGAGGCCGGCACCACCGATTTCGCCCGCACCTCGGCTTTGCGGGTTGCCAGCAAATACCCCAATCTCGCCAAAAAACACTTTGCCACCAAGGGTGTGCAGGCCGAAATCGTCGCCCTCAACGGTTCCATGGAGCTGGCCCCGGGCCTTGGCCTGTCGCGCGTCATCGTGGACCTGGTGCAGACCGGCAGTACGCTGAAAGCCAACGGGCTTGTGGAAACCGATGTCATTGCGCAAGTATCATCCAGGCTCATCGTCAACCGTATCGCGCTGAAAACCCGGCCTGACGAAATTGGTGCCTGGATCGAAGCATTCCGAAAGGCGCTCACCCCGTGAAGCTGCTGTCCACGAAACAGGCTAATTTCGAGCCCGAATTCGCCCGGCTGATGAACCGGGCAGTGACCGCGCCGGAAATCCGTGATGCCGTGGCCGAAATCATCTCCAGTGTGCGCGCCATGGGCGATGATGCGCTGCTCGATTACACCATACGTTTCGACCGCCACGACCTCGGCAAGGCCAGCGCCATGCGCGTGACGGCCGATGAGATCAAGAAATCCGTGGCCGCGATACCGGAAAAAATGCGCGAGGCGCTGGCCCTGGCGGCCAAACGCATCGAGGCATTCCACCGCCTGCAGCTGCCGCGCGACATTGAGACCACCGACGAGTTGGGAGCCATCACCGGCCTGCGCTGGGGCCCGCTCGATGCCGTCGGCCTCTATGTGCCGGGCGGCAAGGCGGCCTATCCGTCGTCGGTGCTGATGAACGCCATTCCCGCCCGTGTCGCCGGGGTGCGCCGCGTGGTGATGACCGTGCCCACGCCAGATGGCGTGCTCAACGCGCTGGTGCTGGCCGCGGCTGCCCAGGCCGGCGTGTCCGAAATCTACTGCATCGGCGGCGCCCAGGCCATTGCCGCCATGGCCTACGGTACGCCCACCATCCGCCCGGTGGACCGTATCGTCGGCCCGGGCAATGCCTATGTGGCGGAGGCCAAGCGCCAGGTGTTCGGCAAGGTCGGCATCGATTCCATCGCCGGCCCATCCGAAGTGCTGATCCTCGCCGATGAGGATAACGACCCGATGCACATCGCCCTCGATCTGCTGGCCCAGGCCGAACATGACGAAGATGCGCAGTCGATCCTCATCACCACCAGCGGCGCGCTTGCGGGCTCCGTGGACAGTGCCGTGAACGCCGCCTTGACCAGCCTGCCGCGCGCCGAAATCGCCAGGACCAGCTGGGTCCGCCATGGCGCCATCATCCTGGTGCAGAACTGGGACGAAGGGGAGATCCTGGCCAACCGCATCGCCGCCGAGCATGTGCAGCTGATGGTGGCCGACCCCTACCGGCTGTTCCCCAAAATCCGCCACGCCGGGGCCATTTTCCTGGGCAAAAACACGCCCGAGGCGATAGGCGACTACATTGCCGGCCCCAACCATGTGCTGCCTACCTCGGGCACGGCGCGCTTTGCCTCGGGGCTGTCGGTGTACGACTTCCTCAAGCGCACCACCTATGTCTCGCTGCCGCAATCAGCGCTGGAGGCGCTCGGCCCCGCCGCCGTAACGCTCGCCGAGGCCGAGGGGCTGACCGCCCATGCCAGCTCCATCGCAGTGCGCCTGAAACGCGGCTGAACCTCGCCTGAAACGCACGCAGAACGGGGTTGCAGCGTTGAGCGGCGGGAAATCTTGACCCGGGACCGTTCCGGGCTCATGTGAGCGCCAACAGTCCCATCACCAATCCCATTATGTTATCTGGAGTTTTGTTTGTCCAAAGAAGATATGATCGAATTCAGCGGCCAAGTGACCGAGCTGCTGCCCAATGCGATGTTCAAAGTGAAACTCGACAATGAACACGTTATTCTGGCCCATACCAGCGGCAAGATGCGCAAAAACCGCATCCGCGTACTGGCCGGCGACCGGGTGAACGTCGAAATGACCCCTTATGATCTGTCCAAGGGCCGGATCACGTTTCGATTCAAGTAAGGCCGACGTCCGTCGTCCGGCCGCTTCAAGTAGTTTTAGCCTCCGCCAGCCCGCGCCGGCTGGCTCTATTGCGGCAAATCGGCATCGAACCTGCCCGTATTTTTACCCCTGATATAGACGAGACGCCGCGCGCCAATGAGGTGCCGCGGGAATATGCGCTGCGCATGGCGCTGGAAAAACTCTGCCCCGATCCGGAAAACCTCGTCATCGCCGCCGATACGGTGGTAAGCGCCGGCGCCCGTATCCTGCACAAAACCGCCACTGCAGCCGAGGCCGAAACCTATCTGCGCCTGCTGGCCGGCCGCCGCCACAAGGTTTTCACCAGCGTTGCCGTGCGCGCGCCCGATGGCCGCATCGCCAGCCGCGTGGTCACATCCGTGGTCGGTTTCGCCCGGCTCGATGACGGACAAATCCGCGACTACCTCGCCAGCGGCGAATGGGAAGGCAAAGCCGGCGGCTACGCCATCCAGGGCCGCGCCGCCGCTTTCATCGATTTTGTCTCCGGCTCCTATTCCGCCGTGGTCGGGCTGCCTCTGTATGAAACATCCACCCTCCTGCGCGGGCTGGGATTCCGGTGATCGCCGTCTCCCGCTGGGGCGAGATGGTGCGCATCGCTCTGCTGCAAGGCGATGTGCTGGCGGAATTTTACCTCTGGAACCTCACCGCCCCCGACGGTCTGGGCGATCTCTATACCGGACGGGTGGATGCGGTGATGCCCGCTCTCGCTGGGCGCTTCGTGACGCTGGGGTCAGACCTATCCGGCTTTCTGCCGGATAGCGCCGGGGGCAAAAACCTCTTCATCGGGACCTATGCCGCCTTCCGCGTCACCCGCTCGCCCCAAGGCGATAAAGGGCCTCGGCTGGAGCTGACCACCGAGTCCCACAGCGATTCACCCGGCCTACTGCGCCGCGGCCCTGGCCCGTTACTGGAACTGGCGGCACGGCTGCCGGACGAAGAGATCGTGCTGGATGATTACGCGTTAATGGCCGAACTGCGCCCGGTGCTGGAAGGGCGGATGAAACACGCCGCCCAGGCGTTCGATGCCATATTGGAAGATGAAATCGCCGCCCTGGCCGACCCCATCGCCACCCTGCCGCACGGCGCGCGGCTGCATATTTCCCCCACCCCGGCCGCCACTTTGCTGGATGTGGATGCCGCCGCCGCCAGCAACATGCCACCTCTGGCCCTGAACAATGATGTGATCCCGGAGATTTGCCGGCAAATTCGCCTGCGCAATCTCTCCGGCGGCATCCTCATCGATTTCGCGGGCATGAAACCCGCCGCGCGGACAAAACTGGCGGAACCGTTGCGACTCGCCTTGAAATCCGACCCCCTGCGCCCCGATTTTATGGGCTTCTCACATCTCGGCCTGGCCGAGCTGACCCGCCGCCGCATCCGCCCCCCCTTGCACGAGCTGCTAACGCCATGAAATGCCCGATCTGTAGCCGCCCAATCTGTAACCAGCAGGCCGCGCCCGAACACAAACCCTTCTGCTCCGAGCGCTGCGCCGCGGTCGATCTCGGCCGCTGGCTGACTGAAGACTACACGATTCCAAAACCCATCAATGATGAGGAAGACGAGGAATCGTAACTGCCCAACCGGGCAGTTGATACAAAATTTTACCAATTAATCCAATATATTAAACCATTGTTGCAACCTTGCGCCGCCATTGTGCAGGGCGTAATGCGCGAGTGCCGGTATAGGAAATTACCTCCCGGTAATCTGAAGTAAAACCAATCAAACAGCCAATCACACAGGAAGACAACCAAATGATCCGTCGTATCATTCTGACCGCCGCCACCACCCTTGCCCTGGCCGCCCCGGCTCTGGCCCAGACCGCCCCGGCAAACTCCATGTCGATGAGCCCGGCCAAGCCCGCCGTCACCACCCCCGCCAAACCGGCCAAGCCGGAAATAACCAAGACCAGCGCCAAGCCCGCCACCGCCAAGCCGGCCAAGGCGACCGTGCATCACGTCTCGCACAAAGCCCCAGCCAAGCCGGCCGCCGTCAAAAAGCCCACCGCTGCCTAAACACCGGCTGCCTAAACTAGCCGCCAAAACCAATAAAGGGGGCCCCAAGGCCCCCTTTTCATAACTATCGCCACATAACTACCGGCCAAACGACCCAAAAACCTGCCGGTCCTTGTTCTCGCGCATCAACATCGAAAAACTCGGGATTTTCTCAAACCCCAGCCCCAGCGGCCGCTCATGCTCCTCATCCATCACCACCTGAGCATAAGCCATCGAGCCAAACTTCTCCCACTTGCCCGCCGGCTTCTTCACCTCAAGCGTAACCACAGTGGCCTTGAACACCAGCCGCACAATCGCCTCCTTAGGCGCCGAAGGCTTGGTCAAACACAAAACCCCCGCCAACTCCTGCCACCCATTAGCCTTGCCCCAAACCGTCAACTCTTCGCGCGTCATCTCGGACTCCTGTGCTGCGTAGAAAAAGGTCGAGGGCGGAGTCCCGCCTTTTTCTACGCAGCACAGCTCTCGAAGCCGCGGCGGAGTTGGGGGCGGTTCAGGTTGCGGCCGATGAACACTATGCGGCTGCTGCGGGTGTCTTCGGGCTTCCAGGGGGCGAGGAAGTCGCCGTCGGCGATCATGTGGACGGCTTGGAAGGCAAAGCGGCGGTCTTCGTCCTTGTAGGAGAGGATGCCTTTGGTGCGCAGGATGTCCTGGCCCTGGGTTTGCAGGATGTGGCCGATCCAGGCCTGGAATTTCTCGGCGGCGAGCGGCTTGTCGGTGCTGATGCTGATGCTGGTCAGGTGCTCGTTATGGGTGTGGGAGTCTTCTTCCAGGAAGTCCGGCACGGATTCGAGCACGCGTTTCAGGTCGAAGGCGTGCAGGCCGAGGAGCTGGCCGGGCGGCACGTCGCCGCGGGTGGTGTGGTGGATAACGGCGTAGGGGTTGATGGCGCGGATCGAGGCTTCCACGGCGGTCAGCTCCTCGGGCGTCACCAGGTCGAGCTTGTTGAGCACCACCACATCGGCAAAGGCGAGCTGCTCGGCGGCTTCGGACGAGTCCTGCAGCCGGGCCGGCAGATGCTTGGCATCGACAACGGTCACGATCGCATCGAGCCGGGTTTTGGCCTTCACCTCTTCGTCAACGAAGAACGTCTGCGCCACGGGTGCGGGGTTGGCGAGGCCGGTGGTTTCCACGATGATGCCGTCGAATTTGCCGGAGCGCTTCATCAGCCCGTTGATGATGCGGATGAGATCACCGCGCACGGTGCAGCAGATGCAGCCGTTGTTCATCTCGAACACTTCCTCGTCCGAATCCACCACCAGATCGTTGTCGACCCCGAGCTCGCCGAACTCGTTGATAATCACGGCATATTTTTTGCCATGCGTGCCGGTGAGGATGTTGTTGAGGAGCGTGGTTTTGCCGGCACCGAGGTAGCCGGTGAGGACGGTAACGGGGATCAGATCAGACATTTTCAATCTTCCGCAAAAGGGGCACAAAAGGCGGCTTGGGCGCAACATCGGCGCAGGCGAGGGCCAAACCGACAAAGAAGAAGAACCAGCCCAGCATATAGAGTGTCGGGAATTCATCGGTAGAGGCTATGGGCCATGTATAGTTGATAACGCCGATGAGCAGCCCCACGCGCACCGGGTCTGGGTTGCGCAACAGACCGCGCGCGGCGATCCATGTCCAGTACAGCATCATGGCGGTGAACAGGATCAGGCCCGGAAAACCGGCATCGCTGAAGGATTGGATGAAGTAGTTCTGCGGGTGCAGGTTGCACGCACCGAGCACGGTCTGTGTCGGCGGAATACCCAGAGCCGGCAGGCCGGTGTTAAAGCGCGGCTGGGTACACACGGCACGGTAGCTGCGGTAGCCCCAGCCATGCCAGGGCGATTGCACCCCCATATTGGTGGCGACCGTGAAAATCTCGCCATAGGGGCTTTGGGTAAAGTGGTGGAAATTGCGCTGCGTCTCTCCCACCAGTTTGCCATGCGTGGCCGGCGAGATGATCGGTGTCGCGACCAGCACGGCAGCCGACACCACCAGCGCCGCCAGCATCGGCAGGCGCAGCCGGGCGAGGTAGAACGCCGCCACCACCAGCCCGAGCCCCGCAAACGCCACGCCCATACGCTGGCCGATAAGCACCGCGGTGACCACGCCAAACAACGCCACCGCCACGCCACCAACGCGCGCCCACCGGCCGGGCTTGGCCAGCAGATGCATGGCGATCGGCAGCATGAAGATGAACATCAGGTGCGAATAGAGTCCGCCGGCGCGGGGTTTTTCGAACGGGCCGGTCAGCGCGCCATCGCCCCAGCGCGGGTAGCCGAAAATGTTATGCCCGAAGAGATACTGCTGCCAGCTTTCCAGCGCGATCCAGATGCCCGACAGCGCCAGAGCGATCCAGGCGGCGCGGCGCGCGGCAGGGGTTGTGAGCAGCCAGCCCTGCATGGCGGCGGCAAATATTATGAGCCGGATAATGACGATGGCCTCGACCAAGCCCTTTGTGCCCGCGATGCCAAAGCCCGGCAGCGGCCATGGCGCCGAGCAGAGCACCAGCCAGCCCCACCACACCAACGCCAAAATAAACCAGGGTTGCCGCAGCCAGCGGAAATCGCGGCGCCAGAACACATGGACCAGGAACAGCACATCGGTAAGGCCAACGCAGATTTCCGCCAGGACCCAGGCGTGCAACAGACCAAGTGGCACCAGCAGCATGCTCAGCAGCGCCAATCCGCGCAGTCTATCCTGTGGCATGCTCTCCCTTTCGGCGTGTTGCGGGCTCGCCGAGACCGGATCGGGTACAATGAACCCGAAAACCGCACAAGTATGGAAGACCGTTTGCAAACCCGCTCTGGCGGCCATCTACGTCGCTTTTCTGCGCTTCCCCCCGCTTTCGCGAGGGCAGGCTTGCTCACGTACAAGCGTACGCTACGCTCATTGCTCCGCGCGCTTGAACCGGTGGCGCTTGCTCCGCAACTCGAAAAACGCCGCAGCTGACTCACCAGAGCGGGTTTTCAAACGGTCTCACATCTGGGCGAAGCCCCGGGGTTTAGGTAATGGGGGCTCATGCGCAACATCATCGTCTACCGCGACAGGCTGTTCGCCAAATCCGAGATCGAATTCATGCGCCGCCAGTATGTGGGCTTTACCCGCCTGGCCCCGCTATGGACCGGCCGGCGGATGGACGGACCAGTGCCGGAGGGGTTTGCGCCCGGCCCGCAGCTGAATGGCGCAAGTGGAGTTGCCTTCAAACTGACCGGGGCCGTGCCTAACCTTGCCACCTTCCGGGCTCTGGACCCGCTCTGCATTCATGCACAATTCGGGCGCGGCGGCGCGCTGGCTCTACCGCTCGCCGAGGCGTTGGGCGTCCCGCTAGTTGTCACTTTCCATGGCAGCGAGGTGGATAAGGCATCCTATTACCGGGCATTCTCACTATTCCGCCTGCGGCTGGCGCGGCTGAAAACCTACGCTTCGGCCTTTGTCTGCATCTCCGAAAACGCCCGCGACAGGCTTCTCGCCCGCGGCTTCCCAGTGGAGAAAACCCACGCCATCCCCATCGGCACCGATGTCATCGCCCCCTCCCCGCGCGCAACCGCCGGCGAGGGTATCGTCTTCGCCGGACGTTTTGCCGAAATGAAGGGGATTCCCACCCTGCTCGACGCCATCCGCATCCTGCGCGCCGAAGGGTTTACTGCCCCCTTCACCTTGGTCGGCGACGGACCGCTACGTACAGAAATCACCCGCGCCGCGGCCGGCATCGATGGCCTCTCCATGCCCGGCTGGCTCGACCAGCCCCGCTTGCGCACCGCCATGCAAGCCGCCCGCGCGCTCTGCGTGCCGAGCATCATCACCACCAGCGGCGAATCCGAAGGCCTGCCCTCCGTCGCCGTGGAAGCCATGGGGCTAGGCGTGCCGGTGGTAGCATCCGACGAAGCCCGCACCGAAGGCCTGGTGCGGGACGGCGAAAATGGCTTGATCGTACCAGCCCGCAACGCCAAAGCACTGGCCGCCGCCCTCGGCACGCTGCTAACATCCCCCGAACGCGCCACGGCAATGGGGGCAGCAGCGCAAGCGCACGTGCAAGCAAACTTCAATGCGGATAAGCAATCACAAGCATTGGAAAATTTATTGATAAAAGCAGCAGCTTTTTGTTCACAAAAAGGTACTGCTTAACCCTTTCCTTGTTTGATATGTTATAATATAACATATCAAACAAGGAAAGGGTCTCACATGCGTTGGATGATCATAGCGGCGGCGTTTATGGCCGGCTCGGCGCAGGCGCAGCCGGTGCTGCATGCCGTGGGGCTGGAGAGCCAGTATGCCAATGTGATGTCGCAGATTGGCGGGCCGTATGTGCAGGTGAGCGCTATTGAGAGCGACCCGAACAGTGATCCGCATGAGTTTGAGTTGAGCCCGGATGTGGCGCGGTTGTTTGCGGGGGCGGATGTGATTGTCGCCAACGGGCTGGGATATGACAGCTGGGCGGATAAGATGTTGGGCAATGCGCATGGCATTGTGATTTCGGCGCAGACGGTGCTGAAGCTGCCGGATTCCACGGCAAACCCGCATTTATGGTACGATCCGGCGACGATGCCAGCGGTGGCGCATGCGGTGGCGGCCGCGTTTGCGGCGAAGGACCCAGCGCATGCTGCTGAGTACGCGGCGAATGAGCGGGCGTTTGACGCCTCCTTGCAGCCATGGGTGGCAGCACTTGCGCAGGTGAAACAGAAATATGCCGGCACGCCGGTGGCGGTTACCGAGCCGGTGGCAGACTACATGCTGGAGGCGGCGGGGCTCAAAATCGCCACACCATTCAGCCTGCAGGCGGCAATTATGAACGGGACCGACCCGGCGCCGCAGGATGTGAGCGCGCAGCAGGCATTGCTCGGCTCGGGCGGTGTAAAAATGTTCGTGTATAACCAGCAGGTGACGGATGCGCTCACGGTGTCGTTTCTGGCCACTGCCAAAACGGGCAAGATACCAGTGCTTGGGGTGTATGAGCTAATGCCGGCGGGGGCGAAGGATTATCAGAATTGGATGGAGAGCGAGACGGCCGAACTAGCGCGGGATTTGGCACGGTGAGCTTAACGGTAACGAACCTGACTGTACGCTATGGCGGGCGCGAGGTGCTGCGTGATGTCGGGTTTGCGCTGGAGCCGGGGGCGTTTTGCGGCCTGATCGGCGCCAATGGCTCGGGCAAGACGACGCTGCTGCGTACGATTCTGGGGTTTGAGACGCCATCCGCCGGGCGTGTAGAGCGCGACGGGACAGTGGGCTACGTGCCGCAAAAACTGCAAATCGCTGCGGATATGCCGGTGCGGGCACGGGATTTGGTGGCACTTGGGCTGGATGGGCATCGCTTGGGGTTTTCCTGGCCCTCGGCCGGGCGCCGGCGGCGGGTGGAGGAGATGCTGGCCTCCGTGGATGCGCTGGCATTTGCCGACCAGCGCGTGGGCGAGCTCTCGGGCGGGCAGTTGCAGCGGGTGCTTATCGCGCATGCGCTGGTAAGCGGCCCGAAACTGCTGCTCCTAGATGAGCCTCTGGCCAATCTCGACCTGCGCGCGGCGGCCGAGATTGTGGCGCTGCTCAAGCGCGTAGCCGGCCAGGGAGTGACGGTGCTCATTTCGGCGCACGACATGAACCCGCTGCTGGGGGCGATGGACCGGCTGGTATATCTGGCCAATGGCCGTGCTGCCAGCGGGCGCACGGAGCAGGTGGTACGTACCGAGGTGCTGTCGGAGCTTTACGGCTATCATATCGACGTGATCCGTGTGCATGGGCGCATTCTGGTGGTGGCAGGCAATGCCGAAGCGCATCATCACCATGACCATGACCACGTGGCGGCAATCCCCTGATGTTCGATTCCTTGATGTTTGGGGGATTTTTGGCCAGCACGGTGGTGCAGAATGCGCTGCTCATCGGTGCCGCGGCGGCGGTGCTCTCGGGCATCGTCGGCGTGTTCACCGTACTACGCGGGCAATCGTTCGCCGGCCATGCGCTGGCGGATGTGAGCAGTGCCGGCGGTGCGTTGTCGCTCCTGCTGGGCATCAACCCGATGCTGGGGTTTTTCGGCCTCGGCCTGCTGGGCGCGCTGGGGCTTACGGGGCGGCGTCGCGGTGATGGCGATCTGGCAGCCGGGATTCTGCTCGGCACCGGGCTGGGGCTGACAGCACTGCTGCTGCATTTCGCAGTCACCATGCGCGGCGTGGCCGGGGCAGCAGTATCGGTGATGTTCGGTTCGCTGTTCGCCGCACCGCCGGGCGCGGGGGTTCTGGCCTTTTTCGCCGCGCTGGCGGGGATTTTGCTCCTGGCATTAATTTACAAGCCGCTGCTGCTGGCTTCGCTCGATAGCGAGCTGGCTTCCGTACGGGGTGCAAACATACGGCTCGTGGCCGGGGTGTTTCTGGTCCTACTGGCGCTGGCGGTCACTCTATCTGCCATGGCGGTAGGGGCGATCCTCTCCACCGCACTTCTCATAGGCCCGGCGGCAGCGGCGTTGCGCGTGTCCCGGCGGCCCTGGGTGGCGATGCTGCTGGCGGCTTTATTCGGCGTGGCCTGCTGCTGGGGCGGGGTGGCTTTGGCCTATGCCAGTTATGATTGGACCCCAGGCCGCGTCTGGCCGGTCAGCTTCTTCATCACGTCTCTGGTGCTGCTGGTCTACGCCGCCGCGTCCTGGAGGCGGCAATAATGTTCGCACCTTATTTGTTGAATGCCTGGGTCGTGGCCTCGCTGGTGGCAGTCGCCTCGGGCTGCGCCGGGTTCTTTGTGGTGTGCCGGAGAGAAAGTTTCGCCGCCCATGCCTTACCCATGGCGGCATTCCCCGGGGCTGCCGCGGCGGCTTTGTTCGGGCTGGGGCAGGTTTACGGGCTGGTAGTGGCGGCACTCGGCGGAGTAGCGCTGCTGCTCTGGCTCAAACGCGGCCAGCGCAGCGATGCCGCAACAGCGCTGCTGCTGGTTGCACTTCTGGCGCTGGGATCGCTTTTTTTAAGCCTCTCCGGCCGCTACGCCGATTCTGTTTACGCGCTCCTCTTCGGCCAGATTTTCGCCGTGGGACCGGGCGATGTGCTGCCGGCGCTGGTGCTCGGCCTGGCCGTACCCGCTGTGCTGCTTTCTGGCTTCCGGCCGCTACTGCTCAGCGCACTGTCGCCCGATTTGGCAATGGTGCGCGGCATCGGCTGCACGCGCATCGAAATCCTGTTTCTCTCCGTACTCGCCCTGGCCGCGGCTCTGGCACTGCCGGTAACCGGCGCGCTGCTCGTGTTCAGCCTGATGACCGGCCCGGCGAGTGCTGCCTGCATCATGGTCCGCAGCCCACGCGCCGCACTCGCCCTCTCGGTGGCGCTGGCCCTCGCCCTGATCTGGCAGGCGCTGGCCTTGTCCTACCTCACCAGCTGGCCCGCGGGATTTTTCACGGGTGTGCTGGCAGCACTTCTGTATCTGGCCCCGCGCATATGGCGCACAGCCCGTCCAGCTCCACGATCGCCCGGCTTGGCCTAAAACCGCGCGCGGCGGCGGCGGCGGCCAAAGCCGCTGAAACCGCATGGTCCTCAATCTCGGTCACAGCACCACATTTATGGCAGATCAGAAACTGCGCATCCGCATGGTCATGGTCGGTCTCGGCGCAGGACACGAACGCGTTCAGCCGCTCGATGCGGTGGATCAACCGATTCTCGATCAGAAATTCCAGCGCGCGATAAATGGTGGGCGGCACCGCCGATTTGCGCGTGGATTTCAGCTGGTCGAGCAGCTGGTAAGCGGTGAGCGGCGCGCGGGCGCGCAGGATCAGGTCCAGCACCTCGCGCCGCAGCGTAGTCAGCTGCGTGCCGTTTTTGGTGCAGAGGGTCTGCGCCGCGTCGAGCTGGGCTGCGGTATCGGGTCCGGGCATCGGCTGACTATAATTGATAAAACCATAACCGGGGAGGCCTTGACGCACATGGCGTCCAAGCTACGTTCAAACCATGGCGGAGCCCGTGGTGAATATGGATAATACTGCCCCGCGCGAAGACGTGCTGCGTGCCCGAGACCGGCTGAAAGTGCTGCATAGCCGCGCCGAGGGCCGATGGTTCCGCCTGCTCTGGCTGCTGGCCGGGCCCGGCGTGCTGGTCATGCTGGGGGAGAATGACGGGCCCTCGATGCTCTCCTACGCCACCACCGGGGTGCTGTACGGGATCGGGTTTTTCATCCCCTTCATCCTGCTCACTTTCGTTATGGCCTATGTGGTGCAGGAGATGACGGTGCGGCTTGGGGCCGCCACGCATCGCGGCCATGCCGAGCTGATTTTCCAGCGTTTTGGCCCGTTCTGGGGCTATTTCGCCATGGCCGACCTGGTGTTCGGCAATCTGCTCACCCTGGTGACGGAATTTATCGCCATTCAGGCCGGCGGGCTGTACTTCGGCCTCTCGCCGATATTGTCGGTGCTGATTGGTGTGCTGATTGTGCTCAGCGCGCTGGCCTTGCGCCGCTACGCCACATGGGAGCGGGGGATGCTGCTCCTGGCCGCGGGCAATTTGCTGTTCATCCCCGCTGCTTTGCTGGCGCATCCGCACTCGCAAGCCGTATTACATGCGCTGGCTTTCTGGGGGCCGCTGCCGGGCGGGTTCAATGATAAATTCGTAGTGCTGATGCTGGCCAATATCGGCGCCACGGTCACACCCTGGATGATCTTTTTCCAGCAAAGTGCCGTGGTGGATAAAGGGCTCACCAAAGCCGATGTAACGCAGGGGCGGCTGGATACCGCATTGGGCGCGCTCATCGCCGCCGTGGTCGCCATTGCCACTTTGCTCGCGGCCTCACCTTTGTATGCCGCGCATGTGGATGCGCGGACGCTGGCCACCGGCGCGGATTTTGCCACGGCCTTGCAGCCCTATCTCGGCCATGCCGGTGCTGCTTTATTTGCCCTGGGCATGACCGAGGCCGGGCTGGTGGCGGCGATGACGATT
This sequence comes from Acidocella sp., assembly GCA_026224875.1. Classification (GTDB taxonomy): domain Bacteria; phylum Pseudomonadota; class Alphaproteobacteria; order Acetobacterales; family Acetobacteraceae; genus Acidocella. The sequence goes on along the minus strand of JAMFRU010000078.1, from coordinate 717 downwards.
TCCACCAGCTCCTCCTACGCTCTGGCCGAAACCTTTTCCGTCGGCCGCTCGCTCAACCTCGATTTCCGTACCGGGCGCTGGTTCTACAGCGCGGCCATCGCCTCAACCTTGCTGGCGGCGGGCATCGTGCTTATCCCCGGCGCGCCGCTGCTGGCGTTGACTCTGACCGTGAATGTCATCGCCACCCTGCTAATGGCCCCGGCGCTGCTGTTTCTGCTACTGCTGGTGAATGACCGCGAGATCATGGGCAGCCTCGCCAACGGACATCTCGCCAATATCGCCGGCGGAGCGATCATCATCGGCATCTCTCTGGCGGGCGCGGTGTACGGCGTTATGACGGTGTTTTACCCATGACCCCCGAAATCCGGGAAGCGCTGGAGCCGGAACAGACAGCCGCACAACGCGATGCACCCTACCCGCGCCGGCAATGGGGGCGCGGCGTGCAGGCGCTGCTCTGGGTGTTGCGGGTGTATGTGATACTGGCGGTGCCGCTGGTCATCTACGCATTTTTTCGCGGTGCGACGGCGCAATAGAGACTGCGCCCCTCTGCACTCTTAGGGCGGGGCATTTCCACGGAAAAGGCCAGGGCTCTGCCCTGGACCCGCCAAGGGCCGAAGGGCCCTTGGATCCCACCCGGGTTAGAAAAAGAGGGGCCTTCCAGGTACCGTGTGTGTCGCGGCTGGAAGAGGCCCCTCTTTTTCTAACCCGATTGTTGGG